>JBAXYW010000122.1:0-9982 GCA_041670605.1 Lentisphaeria bacterium | reverse complement strand
TCACACGATTATGCGATGCTGATATTGGTTTCGCCCGGCAGGACTGGCTGGTGTGGGGGTCGCGGCGTGGGCCGCTGATCGTCCGGAGGGGCAAGACCGAGCAGGAGCTGCACATTGCAGGACTGGATTTCCTTTATCGGGTTTGCCCGGATGCGTTTGCGCCTGGAAGACTACTGATTACCGCCTCGGTCGAGGGAGTCGATCAGTCCATCATCTATGATTTTCACAGCGGTGAATGCCAGAAGGTTACAGAAAACCATTGCTGCCTGTATAAATTTGCTGCTCACGAAACAGGTGATTATGTGTATGCGCTTCGCGGTACCGGTGACAATGAAGACCGTCGAATCGTTCAGTCCGAATCGGTCAGGAAAGTGGCTGCGCCGGATCTGATCCAGCTGAAAAACCGGGAGAAAGAAGACAGCATGGACTGCGTGGCGTGTTTCCGGAAGCACATCGCAGCCGCATTGTCGTTTGCGAAGGAAATTATGGCCGGGCATGGATCGGGTGCGGATCTCGATCACCGGGCTGATCTGGAGGGTGAAATCGCCAATGCCGAACAGCATGCCAGAGAGATGACCGTGCCGGGATATGCGATGGCGCTGCGGGAACTCAGACACACTCTGGATGCGCAAGCATGGCAGCCGGAGGCTGATGACATTGTCGTTTTGCGCAAGCTCTGGAAGAGCAGCATGGGTTTATCGTGCGGCTGCAGTAAACATCGCAGGGAGGCGATTGGATGAATATCAGATTCATACACGACCTGGAAAAAAAGATCTTTGTAAATGATGCTGGTACCAGCCTCAAAACCATTCCTGAGATTGCCTATGGCATGAAGCCGGTGTGGGAGTGGGAGTTTATTAACTCTGCAGGGGAAGCCTGGGATTTCAGCCAGGTTGTATCTTGGAAAGCCGTCGTCGATACGGACTATCTGCATACGACGGAACCGATGTGCCGGACGCTGAGCGGGATTTATGTGGATAACGGCATTGTCTATTGCCCGCTGGACGCGTTGACTACGACCTACCGGGACAAGGTCAATGGCAAGGAACTGACCAAAGGTTTTTACGATCTGACGGGCTACGACGCGTCTGGTGTGAAGATATTCTATTTTCACTGCTCGGTGAATTGTTTGTATGTTCTGGATCCGGAAGAGGGAGTCGACCCGCTGGATCCGCCGGAAAATTATATTAGTCCGTCTCAGGTGACGGCAATCGCCCAAGGGGTTGTCGATGCCGCACTGAATGCATATACGCCGCCAGCGGGAGGAGAAGGTCCAACCGGGCCGGCACCTCAGTTTGAGTTTTCCGCTACTGGGATCACCGGCACGTGGCATGCCACCTGGGTACCTGGCGATCTGTATTTGAGGGTGTCGACGGATGAGGGCGAGACCTGGCAGGGGCCGATCCCGTTGGGTACTGCCCAGGCAACATTTCCGCTGGTGGCAGAATATTCGGATGAGATCACCTATGCCACCGGCGCACTGGTGGCATACGGAACCCCGTCCGGGCTTTACCAGGCAAAAGAGCCGGTTGGCTATGACCAGAGTCCAGCAACACATCCAGCCAAATGGCAGCAGATCGCTGGCCCGGGAACCGCCGGCACAAGTTCAACCTGGTTGCTTGGCAGTGGCGCTCCAGCGGACGAACTCGGAAATGATAACGATCAGTATCTGGATGAGCTGTATAATCATTATAAAAAGACCGATGGTGTTTGGTCACAGGTCGGCAATATCAAGGGGGCCAACGGCGCAGGGATTAACAACCGTGGCGCCTGGGTGACGGATGCGGCGTATTCGGTTGGTGACGGGGTTACCAGCAATGGATCGGTATGGTGTTGCAAGGTGCCGCATACCGGGCAGGAACCGCCGGCGACATCGGACGGAGTATCGCTTTACTGGGACCTGTTCCTGGCACGGGGTACAACAGGCGTTCCAGGCGCTGCCGGCACGGTGCAGATCGTGGCGGTTAATCTGCTGGCGCCGACAGCGAATCCGTATGCCTCGGAGGGTTCCGGCAGTACTGCAGCGAGGCGGCTCTATACACTGAATATCCCGAGGGGCAGTACAGGCCCGGCAGGATCGCTGCGAATCGAACTCGGTCCGGCGCTGGAACCGGATGAAGACCCGATACTGACTGAATTGGCTGGGAGCACCCCCTATAATCGTGCGTATCAGCTGCAGGTTTCGCAGGGGCCAAGAGGAGAACAGGGTAACGGCCTGTATTTCAACGCTGTTGGCACGCTGGCGCAACGGGCGCAATATGACAGCGCTGTAGCGGGATATTGTTATTCGGCAACAGATATTATGACCGATGACCAGGATCAGCATTACCAGGCGATGTATTTTAAGCAGTCCGCCAGCATTGGAGACTGGTCGGATGCAATCCGGTTGTATATGGGTGCGGCGGGAGAGCCAGGCGATCCGGGAGAACAGGGACTCCAAGGGCTGCCTGGCGAAAATGCGGCCGTCAAGCCGGATCAGGAGTTTGTCGCGGATGATCTTTTCGAGGGCACGCTGATCGTTGAGGGGACGGATCCGATCGCCCAGGTCGAGGTGAACGACGTGTCTGGCCATGGGCATGCTTTGCCGATCGGCAGTGGGGACGGCGACGTCGCTATCACGACTCGCCGGGACACTGGACAGACTCTGCTCGGGTTCGGCCCGTCGGTCGATCTGACCTATGGCGGCCGGGTGCGCTTCGCCCAGGGGCTGTCGGGAGAGAGTCTTTATCAGATGTGGCTGGGAGCTGGACATACCGGGAGTCAGACGGATTACATCAACTGGCTGAAGGAGACCGCAACCAGGATCGCCATCACGGCCGCTGACCTGATCGATATTGGTGACGGGGATCTGGGTGTGAGCGTTGAGACGGACGGGGTTGTAATCGCGGCAATCGATGAGGCTGGCGTACAGTATTTGCTGGCCGACACCGAGGTCTCCTATGCTGGTGGGGTTTGTACGGTCAATCTGCAGCGCCTGCTGACATTAAAATCGATCGAAACGATACCGGATACCTGGCAGTTGATTCTGGCCGGCGGGAAAGGGGAAAAAGGGGAACCCGGAGATCAGCCGGAACTTAGCAGCAGCGCAGCCGTGGCATTGGCTGCAACGGCTGCCGCTGGCGTGAGCACTGTGGCGGCCAGAGCGGATCATGTGCATCCGACTACTGGACTGGTTACTCCGAGTCAATTGGCCAATTTTCTGTCGGTTACTCTCCGAGGGGTCGCAAACGGCGTGGCGTCGCTGGGTGTCGATGGCAAGGTGCCGGCGACGCAGTTGCCGGAAATGTCTGGGAGCGGCGGACTGCAAATTACCAGGCTGCGGCTGGCCAGGCCTTATTTTGATGATGTGACACACCTGGTCGTTGAGTCCGCTACCTGGGGAGATTTTTCCGATGTGACGCTCCGGATCGATACGGCTAATGTGTCGGCTGACCGGGCAAAGGTGCTTGGGTTTACCGGGGCTGTGTTTGTTACCTGCCCGGCAGAGGGTTTGGGAGGAGTTTTCGATGGCCAGACGGTGTTGGTCGATCTGTCGGCAGTGACCTCACCGTCGTTTGTGCGCTATAAGTGGGTCTCGAGCGGCGGCAGCAGCAGTGATTGGTATGCGACGTATTTCCCGTCCACTGGCGAGGCGTACGTGGCGGCGCCGGCAAGCAGCGGCGGGACTGTTGAGCCGCCGGTTGAGCCAACAGAAACACAAGGCACTCTCATGGTTACAATCACCGGTAGCACTTCAGGACAATGGAGTGTTGACGGAGGGACAACATGGCATGCATCAGGGGCTAGTGCACTGCTTGATCCGGGTGTCTATGCAATCACCTACAAAGATGTTGCCGGATACATAACTCCGGCTAATGGCAGCGCAACGGTTGTAGCCAGTGAAAGTACAACAGCAAGTGGAACTTATGTTGCCCAGCCTGATTCCTCTGATCCGACCGACTATGATATGGTTTGGAATAACGGCACGGAACCGACGCTCGGCGAGGGCAAAAAAATTATTTACGTGTCTCCTGCCGGGGCAGGAAATTTCAGCGGCGACAGTTGGGCTAATGCGAAAGCCGGCCTCTATACGGCAGGCCTGGCAGCGAGCGACGGCGATTTGCTGTACGTGCAGGAAGGCGCTTACACCAGCCACCTGGCACCGGTTGCCGGTACGAAATCAATCGGGATTTACGGCGGCTTTACGATTGCGGGAGGCACTTGGGCTACACGAGATGGGTTTGCCAGTCCTACAATCATTGATGCAAGCAGCAATCCATCTGTACCATTTATCCGGCCTGAATCCGGCGTAACACAGACCGTTGACGGATTGGCGTGTACTGGTTTTACTGGTGGCGTGATGCTGAAAAACAATGGCTCCGCTACGGTTAAAAACTGCGCTATTTATGATTGCGACGGAGTGACATCCAGTCATGCGGTAGATAATTGCCTGATTCTAAATTGTACTGGTGGAGTTGGCGCGGCTACCGATTGCGTTTTTGTGGGAGTAGATATAACATCTGACACATCTGGCACTGTAGTAATTGGCACAGCTACTGACTGCACGTTTACGAATTGCAGCGGCTACTCCATCGTGCACAGCGACGCATCTAATTGCACGCTCGAAAATTGTAGTGTTAACGGTAATTCTGGTTGTGTCAGAGGTGCTGCCGAAGGTTGCACGTTCTTGAATTGCTCATCAAGCAACTCGTCAAGCACCCTCGTTTACGAATCTGCTACAAATTGCACGTTTACGAATTGCACATCCATATGCAATTCAAATATCGAATACAGTAACATCGTTTACGGCCCTGCCACGAATTGTACGTTTACGAATTGTAGCAGTTCCAGCAGCATATCTAACACTTCAAAAAACTCAATTTGCCGCTCTGCAACGAATTGCACGTTTACGAATTGCAGCAGCGCCGGAGGCAACAACGCCAGTTTGGTCTCCAGCCTTATAATTATAAACTGCACGTTTGCCCGTTGCGTTGCGTTGAACCTGCTTTCCGGCGGAGCCGGCACCAACTGCGTAGTTTGGAACAATACGATAACGATAGTGAGTTTTGGCACTGGCACGAACAACGCGGCACCTGCCTATATCGATGCCAACACGCTGGTGTTGGGCACGGATAACACGCTGGCGAAATTTACCAGTATCGGCACTATCACAACGATTGGTTATAGCACGGACTTGAACAGCAAATCCGCGGCTGATTTCGGCAATTTCCGGCCTATAGCTGGTTCGGTTCTGATTGGTGCAGGCGTGGCAGTATCCGGCATTACGGAGGACATCGAAGGGAATTTGAGACCAGACCCGCCGACGATTGGCGCATACGAATACGTGGAGGAAGTATAACATGAGAAAACTACTGACAACCATTCTTCTGACTGCTTTAACAGCATCCGCTTGCTGGTTCACCGAGGCAAATTTTAACTCTGCCTTTATAGCCGGAGTGAACAACTTTTTTGCTCATTATGTAGAGGCGGAAACGATCGAGGAGGCCACCTACGCAAACGGTCAGACTGTGGCCATGCCGCTGACGGTTTGGGTTAAGGTTTCTCCCCGTACTGCCGATCAGCCGGGGGAGGTGGCAGGAACGAAGAATATTGTCCGGGCAGTCCTGCAATATAAAATCCTGCCGTCCGGAGAATGGGTGACGGTCAAGGATTACGATACCCCGGACTGGGATATGAATTTTGAGGGTGCCGTTCCGCTTTTCGGCATGAACTGCATTAATGTCAATGTTTCGGCCGGGACTCAGATGCTGATCAGGGTGTATCTGACCGACGGAACGTATGAGACCGGCGACCTGGCTACGGACATCACCAGTTTGGTGCCGAATACGGCTACGCTGTCTGTCGGTGGGACGTATGAGGGTGGATGGTGCGCACCCCATGTAATGAGAGTAATAATAAGTGGAAGGAGACCTGCGCGATGAGAATTTTTGTATTATTGGTTTTCGCATTTTTAACTGTTTTTGCGCAAACCGAGTTTGATTTTCCGGAGCCGCTGGATGTTGTGCCGCTGACGGATGAACAGGCGGCCGAACTGATAGTGGAGCTGGTGACCGTCGAGCCGATCAAGGTGCCGGTTATCGTTGTTGAGCCGATCCATGTGCGAGTCGCTACCGTTGAGCTGGCCGAAGTTTTGCTGGCCAATGTGCAGGGGATTTCCGTCGCTACCGTCGATCTGATCTGCAGGGGAGTAATGAGGATGGGAGTGCAGACGGTCGACGTGGCGATGGCCAGTATCGTGGCCAGGGCGATCGAGTCGATAAACCCGGAGCCGGTCAGCCTGGCTACTGGTGGTTCGCTGCAGACCGTTATCAACGCCATGTCTGTCTCGATGGTGACCCCGGAGGCGGTGCAAATCGTTATTGCCGCACTGGAGGCTGCTAACTGCCGCGTGGTTTCACCAGGAGTGATTGCTGTGGCTTTGCGACAGATCGCGGCTGGGCGCGTCCAGGCGCGAGCTGTTGACGTCACGGAGATAACGCCAGCAGATCGTCGGATCCCGGAAATTCAGGCTTTCTGGAAAAAATGCGCTGAGATATTCGCCGACCAACGCATGGTCGGCCATGACAGTGGCCTGAATTTTGATAGTCCGGCAGTTGCAAAATGGCTGGCAATCTATGAGCGCCCCATCCCTCCGGCCATACAGCTCGTCCCTTTACCTTATAATATAAGGATGATTGCAGAGCTCCGGCTCACTGAGTCCGGAAGTATCCCATCGGCAGCCGAAGCCAATCTGGCGGTATATGCCAAGGTGGGATACAATGCATGCCTGATCACCGTATACGGACATGAATCGCCGGACAGACTGCTGGCTCTGGCCTCTCTGATCCGATCAGCCGGAATGGCTCCCTGGTTCGCTTGGGCAGGTCCGGAATCCCTTTCAACCACAATCTTCCACGATCCGGATCAGATTGCCAGGCTGCTCGCTCCGCTGGCCAGAGTCTGTGAGGGCTATATCGGTGCCTGGCGCCGCACCTCTGCCCACCTGGTCGAGCAGGATCCGCAATATCTGGAACATATCGTCGCTGTCGTTCGCAAGGCAAACCCATCAATCCCGATCGTAGGAGAAAGCTACTATGGTCAGACCTGGCAAAACGCTCCTCATGTCGCCCAGGCCGGCTGGCAGGCCAGGGATAACACCCCTCGAAATCCCTCCGGCATCCTGATAGCCGGCATTGCCACAAGAGGCTATAACATTGAGAATATGTTGGCAACCACGTTTGCCAGGTGGCAGTCAATTCCCCGCCTGGGATTGATACTCGGCGAACGGCCCTATTACGCCAGTTCGGCCAGCAACGGCCGCACCTGGCGTGAAAATCTCCAGATCAAACAGGAACTCGAACGCCGTTTCCTGCGTGCCGGCTGCCAGGGAACCATAACCATCCACGGCGACGGCTCCGACCGTGGCGCCGCACCCCAGGCATCCGACAACCTCGGAGAACATAATATCTCAAAAAATAACAATTAGTTTGCGCATTTCATTTGACAGTAATCAAAATGATCTTATTTTTAATTATTAACTTTGCTCTCGCTCAACCCCTTACCAGAACAAGATTATGTCTGGATAGAAATTTGTAAAAGGTTTGCGCACAAACAACTTTCCGCGCAAACTAATTTTGCTGCTACACTCTACCATACACGACATGCCTCTACCAACGCTACTGACAGGAACGATAATAATTTCAAAAAAGAGAATCGGACGCCATGAATATTACTGATGTCAAAATAGACCGCATCATTGTACATGAGGCACTTCGGGCTTCAGAGATTGATCTCCGCACGCCTATCTTGAGCAATTATTTGGTGGTTCTCGATGACCAAGGTAAGGCACTCGTTGGAAAGCGACTAGTTAATACGGTTTCATCAGGAAGCCAATGTGTAGATGTATCCGTTGATGATGGAGGAAAAGGAAGTCCTTTTGATATTGCTACTGAAATGCTTGATAATGATGAAAAGGGATTTATAGATAACTCTAAAAAATTAGCTTACGAGTTGTCGAGAGCACAAACAGCAGGACCAATCAAAGCTGGTTCAGCAATTTTTATCCAAGGTTCTTGCTTCGCTGATGCGAAGCAGTCCCGCTTTTTGGCCATAATAAAAGCGGATTCAGATCAAGCGTTTCAAAAACACTATATGGGCGATAGTGTAACCTTAACCTACGTCAGCGACATGCTCCTTGGGGAGTCGCAACGTCTCATAAAAATCGCATTTATTATAGAGATTACACACAGTGATATTAATCCGAACAACCCAAAGCAGATTGATGATTTCACTATAAAAGTTTTCGATCACCTGATGCATAGTTCAGGAAATGGAAACGCTGCTACATACTTTTATAGCACATTTCTCCGTTGTAAATTGGCCCAGAATGCCTCATGGCAAACAAAACTCTTTTACGAAGTCACAAAGTCTTTTATTGAAACGATGCCCGTTTTGCCGGAAGATCGCATCACATATTATGGTGATGTAATCTCCTATTTACGTCAGAATCGGTCAACGATTGATCCCCGCACATTTGCACTGGATGTCTTACCTTATACGCAACAGGATGCCTTTATACATAAATGTATGGAAGCTAATATTAACCAGGCATTTACAAAGGACACAAGATTGATCATTGGGAAGCTCCGTCGGCAATCAGTGAGGTTCAGCTCAAATGTCACTTTGTATGCGCCGTCAGAAGTATTTCGGGATGCAGTCAAAATCACAGGAACGTCCGAAGACGATTGGACTGAACTGAAGATACGCGGTTCTATTGAGAAAATGCCATGACCGAAATCGAACTCAAAAATGCTTTTGAAGCTCGTCGTCCGGCTTTGGATGCTCTTGGCCGGTGGGTGACTAAAACTATTATGGATAGCTTGGAAGAGCATCTCGGCTCAAAAGAGGCTGTATCAAAATTTCTGCAGATACCGCCAACACCGCGAGTCAAAAAGACAGATTCTTTCCTTGAAAAGACTTTGCATAGAAAACCGAAAAAGGATCCTCTTTCTGAAATCACCGATCAAGTTGGCATTCGTTTCGTTGTCCTTCTTCTAGAAGACATAAAAATCATTGGGAATATTGTCCAAGACGGGCCGTGGATAGCACAGAAGGACCGAGATTTTCAGCAAGAACGGCTAGAAAAGGTTGATTACTTCGCCTATCAATCGGATCATTATGTAATACGTACAAAATATGAGATGAAATTTGATGGCATTGTTATTCCCCCTGGTTTGCCGTGCGAAATACAGATTCGGACAATCTTACAGCATGCCTATGCGGAGATGGCGCATAGTAGTTCATACAAGCCGCCCGTAAAACTACCAGAGGAAGATCAGAAACACATTAATCGCTCACTTGCAAGGGGATCAGCTCTTATCGAGACCACAGACGATGTCTTTGGCGAAATCCAGAAGAAACTTCGTGACTACAACAAAGACGTTTCATCACTTCTTGATTATTCTAGTGAAATATATAAAGACATCACAGGCGAATCTGCCAATTCAAAGACACAACTCGGTGAAATTATAGCCGACGAATATCGAGGATTGTTAAAGGAAGTAACTAAAGAAAAACTTAAAGCATGGGCTGAAAAACGGCCATGGCTCAAACAGAGCCTTTTGAAGGAAAGAGCTGAATCTGTCTTTTTTCGCGATTCGGTCGTCATTCTTCTCGGGTTTCTGGTAACAGAAAATGAGACCTCGATTCCAAGGCGCTGGCCAGTTGATTCCGCTTGTCTGGAAAATTTCTACAACATGCTCGGTATTTCAACTAATGAACTGTTTTGAATCATGTCTCGGAAAACGTAAGGCTTAGTAGAAAATAATAAAAGGTTTGCGCAGAAATAAATCTCCGCGCAAACCTTTTGCAATTTTCTGCGCAAACTTACTTCGCTGCTACACTTCCAGCTCCGGATCCGTTCCCGCACCCGTTCCCGATCCCTGCCCCCCCCCCATGTCCACTTTTGCCATTTACACTTCAGGCTGCGTGATCCCATCGGTCG
>JBAXYW010000121.1:0-9983 GCA_041670605.1 Lentisphaeria bacterium | reverse complement strand
TATCCCGGATAATCTGAACCCAGAATGCGTGCAGGCCTTTATTCGACTGACCCACGAAAAATACCTCGAGTATCTTGGTGACAAGTTCGGCAACGTGGTGCCCGGAATTTTTACCGATGAAACAGCGGTCGGCGCGCCATACCCCTGGACAAAACGGTTTGAAGAAGAATTCCTGAAACGCCGACTGTGCAGCATGAAAAATCAGTATCATCGCCTTTTTACTGGAAACAGTGAGGAAAATCAGAAATATCGGTTGGCCTACTGGGAAACAGTGCAGGAACTCTTCATCGCGAGTTTTTTTGCTCCGATCAACGATTGGTGCCGGCAACATGGTTTGGCACTCTGCGGACATGGCATCGGAGAGGAAGATCCGCTGGCTACTACCGGCGGTATGAATATCTTTAACCTGCAGAAATACGTCGGCATCCCCGGCTTTGACCATATCACCCCCAATATTCCGGACGGCAAACAATTCAAATCCCTCAATCTTGGCGGGAAATTGGTCGCCTCTGCTGCCGAACAGCTTGGCGAACATCGGGTGCAAAGCGAATGCTTTGGCTGTAACCCCTACAATTTCGGGCATGATGGCATGAAGAAGAATTTGCATTGGCTTTATGCTTTGGGAATCAACTGGCTGGTGCCGCATGGCTTCCATTACTCTTATGACGGACGCCGGAAGGACGATGCCGGAAAATCATTCTTCTTCCAATCTCCGGACTATCCCCTGTTTCATCGTTTTGCCGGCTATGCTGCCCGGCTTGGATATCAACTCGGAGAATCCCGGAGTCGGACACGGCTCTGTGTTTTGTATTCGGAAAAAAGTTTTCGGCGCCTGATTCCTGGTCAGCGTCGGGAAGCCATAGAGAAACGAGAACAGCTATATGACTGCTTGCAATATCTTTTTGATCATCAGTTGCAATTTGATCTCACGGATGAACAAACTTTGCAGCAGGCCAGCTTTAGCAAAGGGCAGTTCCAATGCGGTCGCTGTTCTTATGACCGTCTGCTGCTGCCGTTCGCAGTCCATACGGATTGCCAGAAACAGCTGTCTGAATACCAGATCCCGGTTTTGAATTTTCCGGAAGATGCGCAGCTTCTGCTGGCGGCTCCGGAGTTCAAGTTTCTGGAAGCGGGCAAGAAAACTGAGGCGACGAACCTGATGGTTCAATATCGTCAGAAAGCCTCCGACCGGCTGATCTATGTTTTTAACAATTGCAATGATCGCCGTCGTTTGCAGCTTCAGCTGTTCATGGAGCCTGACGTTTATTGTTATCGATATGACTCTGCTGAGGATACTCGTAGCTGTGTCCAGCTTCCTGCCGACGTGATTGAGCTGGCCCCCTATGGCGCTGTTCTATTGGAACTGCATTCAAAGGCACTGCCAGACATTCGTCCCTGTTGCCATAAATGCGTTGCCGAACCGGATTTCTCGTATCTCAGCCAACCCGTTTGGGATTATATTCCGCCGCTGGATGGTCTGTTGCACGCATTTCGTGATTGGCAATGGCAGTTTCAGGGGCAGGATTATGGGCAGAAGCGCTACGGCCTGATACGAGAAGTGGTCGGAACCACTGGAAATTATGGCAAAATCATGCATCCCCGACCGATTTTTGATCAGGCTCCTCTCTGCCTCAGCCCGTATCCAGGCCAACTGCAATTCTCCTGCCAATTCCACCTTGGTGAGATTCCGGGAAAAATCCTATTGCTGGCTGAAAATGACACTTTTGCTGGGAAAGCACAAGTGCTACTGAATCAGAAAATTCTCCCGGCTTTTTCCCGACGGAGATTCTATGACTCCTGGAATATCATTTGCGATGTCACCGAATTCTGCCATATCGGAGACAATACACTGCAAATTCTCTGGAATACCGCCGGTGAATTCGACGGTCTCAACAGCATGATCTACCTGATCCGTAAAGAACAATAGTGTGATCCGATTTGCGTGTATTATTTCAGTATCTCGAGTTGAGTGTGCTTTTCTCATGCGACTCTGAGTCGGCGTGGGACTTGATGCGTCGGTAACCTCGCCAACAGCACTCCCACCTGTTTCATACGTTTTTTTTGCTGCCCGCTAGAGTTCCATGAACGTACATGTTCCAGATATTGCATGCAGGAGCGAGTTGCAAAAATTTTTTCAACAAAAAAAACTGGCCGATAGTAGTAGGGAAATTTCTAGGTTTTTTCGTAATTTCTGTGCTTTCATGGAGCCTCCATGACTTTTTATGATTCGTTATGATAGCGTCACTTTCGTCACTTTCGAGGGTAAGCGGATTGTAAAACTCAGTTCTTGTTTTATATTATTCCAACTGGCGGTAGTCTCCTGAAATTTTCACATTTGTGACAACAAATCTGAATGACCAGTTCGCCAGTTCTGGTATTTTTTTTGTTTTTGGATCGTCTTTTTATGGCCGCCATGCCTCTTGGCGGCTTTTTTTTTTGCGATGATCCTAACCGGAAGGATTTAAACATGCTGTATGACCGTAATCACGCTCTGCTTACAACAGAAATTCCAGGTCTTCCAGAACCTAAACGCGGCAAAGTCCGTGATATCTATGATTTAGGGGATCAGTTACTGTTTGTTGCTACCGATCGGATCAGTGCATTTGACTGCGTTATGCCAAATGGTATTCCTGGAAAAGGCGCGATATTGACTCAAATGAGTCTGTTCTGGTTCCGCCAGCTCCGGGGAATCAGCAATCATCTGATTTGTGCTGATGTAGAGCACTATCCGTCAATTTTGCAAGCCTGCAAAGAAGACCTTCGTGATCGTTCGATGCTGGTGCGTAAACTTCGTATTGTGCCGATCGAATGCGTTGTGCGGGGCTATCTTTCCGGATCCAGCTGGAGTGAATATCAGAAAACAGCTCAGATTTGCGGCATCTCATTGCGCGAAGGATACGTCAATGCGGCAAAACTCGATGAAGCCATTTTTACTCCAACGACAAAGGAAGAAAATGGGCATGATTTGCCGATAAGTTTTGAGACTCTCGCCCAAACTGTTGGAGCCGCAATGGCGGCAAAATTGCGAAATGCTGCGCTTGCTTTGTATGCCCAAGCCGCAGAATATGCTTTGAGTAGAGGAATTATTATCGCCGATACGAAATTCGAGTTTGGGATTGATGAAAACTGTAAACTCGTTCTCGCCGATGAAGTCCTGACGCCAGATTCGAGCCGGTTCTGGCCGGTGGAATCGTATCGGAGCGGACAGAATCCCCCCAGCCTGGATAAACAATTTGTACGCGACTGGCTCGACAGTGTACATTTCAACCATCAGCCTCCGGCGCCGGATGTGCCCGATGAGGTTGTTCGTAAGACCACAGAAAAATACCAACTTGCACTGACTCAACTGCGGAAGGAAGTCTGATGTCCAACGACTGCTTTGAAAGCCCATTTTCGGCTCGATATTCCAGCCGGGAGATGCAGTACATCTTTTCTGCTGACAAGAAATTCCGTACTTGGCGTCGTTTATGGATTGCTCTGGCGGAAGCGGAACATGAACTGGGATTGCCGGTTTCGGCAGAGCAGATTGCAGAGCTTAAACAACATCAGGATGAGATCAACTATGAGGTCGCTGCTGTACGGGAGAAGCAGGTTCGCCATGATGTCATGGCGCATGTTTTTGCCTATGGCGAACAATGCCCGCTGGCTCGCCCGATTATTCATCTTGGGGCAACGTCCTGCTATGTCGGGGATAATACGGATATTTTACTGTTGGCAGAGGCCTTCGCACTGGTACGTGGAAAATTGCTCAATGTCATCAACTATCTGGCGAAATTTGCCGAAAAATATCGGGAACTGCCCACTCTCGCATTTACCCATTTTCAGCCCGCCCAGCCGACTAGCGTCGGAAAGCGAGCCACCCTCTGGCTGCAAGACCTCCTCTTCGACCTTGAAGACCTCGATTTCTTCGTCGGAAATCTGCGTTTGCTTGGGTCGAAAGGTACGACTGGTACGCAGGCCAGTTTTCTGCAACTCTTCGAAGGCGATCATGAAAAATGCAAAGAACTTGATCTGCGCATTTCCCAAAAGATGGGGTTTCCAGGGTCTTACCCGGTTTCCGGACAGACGTATTCCCGGAAGATTGACAGTCGAGCCATGCAGATTTTGAGCTCTATTGCGCAGAGTGCCGCCAAGTTCTCCAATGATCTCAGGCTATTGCAGCATTTGAAAGAAGTGGAGGAGCCCTTTGAAAAGGATCAGATCGGTTCCTCTGCAATGGCCTATAAACGCAATCCCATGCGCAGTGAGCGTATGGCCGCCTTGGCTCGACACGTGCTGTGCAATGCCTTGAATCCTGCTTTGACGGCTGCCGCACAGTGGTTTGAGCGTACGTTGGATGATTCAGCCAACAAGCGGGTGAGTATTGCCGAGGGATTTCTGGCCATCGACGGTATTCTGGATTTATATGCCAATGTCTCTTCCGGCCTAGTCGTTTACCCGAAAGTGATCGCCCGGCATTTGGCGCAGGAATTGCCGTTTATGGCTTCAGAAAACATTCTGATGGAAGCCGTAAAGTCCGGGGGAGATCGGCAGGTGCTTCATGAGGTCATTCGCCAACACGCCCAAGCAGCCGGCAATCATGTCAAAATCGATGGCGGTGAAAATGATCTCCTTGAACGCTTGCGTCAGGATGCTCATTTCCAGAGCCTGCAACTGAATTGGGAAGCAACGCTTTCTCCAGAAAAATACATAGGACGTTCTGCGGAACAGGTTCAGGAATTTCTGAATGAAGTCGTGCGCCCGATTTTGGCCAAAAATGCCGGATGCATGATCGCCAATACCGAGCTCAAGGTCTGAGCAAAAGGCGCAACGCTCGGAAAATAAATTTTAACTGTAGTAAAAAAAGGGAAAAAGATGCCAGCAATTGTTGTGATTGGAACACAGTGGGGCGATGAGGGAAAAGGGAAAATCGTTGATCATCTCGCGGAAAAAGCCGATGTTGTTGTCCGTTATCAAGGGGGCAATAATGCCGGGCATACTGTTGTGGTAAAAGGTGTTCAGCATAAACTGCACCTGCTTCCCTCCGGCATCCTTTTTCCAGGCTGTCTCTGTGTCATTGGAAACGATGTGGTGATCGATCCGGAAGTACTTTTACAGGAAATGAAAACCATGAAAGAGCGCGGCATTGATCTCAGCGGCCTGCGGATTTCAAACCGTGCTCACCTGATCATGCCTTATCACCGTCTTTTCGACAGCCTTGAAGAAACTCTTAAAGGCGAAAATAAAGTTGGGACTACTGGACGCGGAATTGGTCCCTGTTATCAGGATCGGGCAGCCCGCACTGGCATCCGCATGGTTACTCTGCTTGAGCAGGAGACCTTTGCCGAAGAACTGCATGCGAATCTTGACTATAAGAACCGGATTTTGACTCGGGTTTTTGGCGAAAAAGAACTTGCTTTTGAGCCGATATTCGAGCAGTATTGTTCTTTTGCTGAACAATTACGTTCGTATGTGACCGATACTGCCACGCTATTGCATCAACAGTTGGAAAGTGGCAAAAAAATCCTCTTTGAAGGTGCTCAAGCCACGATGTTGGACTTGTCGCATGGGACGTACCCCTATGTGACGTCTTCGAATCCCACCGCTGGAGCCGCCAGTGTTGGCAGCGGAGTTGGGCCACGTTGCTTGGACAAAGTGGTCGGAGTCGTGAAAGCTTATTCCACTCGTGTTGGAGCAGGTCCTTTCCCAACCGAACTACTGGGCGCGATTGGAGATTCTATCCGCACAACCGGACACGAATATGGCACAACAACCGGCAGACCGAGGCGATGCGGCTGGCTGGATGCCTGCGTGCTCCGATATGCCCGTATGATCAATGGCATTGATTGCATGGCTCTGACCAGACTCGATATCTTGGACCAGTTGGCCACCCTGAAAATCTGTGTGGGATATCGTCATCAGGGGAAAATTCTGAATGAATTTCCTGCCAGCTTGAAAGTGCTTGCCGAAGTGGAGCCCATGTATGAAGAACTGCCAGGCTGGCTTACCGACATCAGCAAAGTTCGCCGTTACCAGGATCTGCCGCACAATTGCCAACGCTATATGGAAAAAATTACTGAGGCCAGCGGTATCCCGGTCGGGATTGTTTCTGTAGGACCGGAGCGCGACCAGACCCTCCTGATAGAAAAAATGTTTTGAACCAGTAAAAGTTTAAAATGTCAAATTGGCTAAAGCGAAACAACGGAATACATTATGCCGATAGTGCTGAGCTAATACGTTGAGTCATCCGCAAAAAAACATAAAGGAGAATGGGATCATGATCAATGCCAATACTATTTTTGCGGCAGTGGGGCAATCCCCGGTTGCTGTCGAAGTTCTGAGCGGAGAGGCTAGACAGCTTACTGTTGACGGACAGGTTTTGAATCTGCTGGAAGAAAAAACTGCGGACTTCAAAAATGAAAAACATGTTCCGATGCTTGAAAAAACCGATGCTGGCTGGAAAGTGACTGTTGGAAGCACCTTGCATCCCATGTTGGACAATCACTATATCCAATGGATCGAACTGCTGGCCGAGGGGATTTCCTATCGGCAATATCTGAAACCGGGAATGGAACCGGTCGCTTTCTTCCCGGTAAAAGCAGAGAAGGTCAGCGCCCGTGAATTCTGCAATCTACATGGCTTGTGGAAATCTTGATGATCCGACTGCAGACTTCAACGTTTTAACATCTTTTCTCTGAAAATAAATATATGGAATCACGGGCTGTGGAACCTATTTTCGCAGTTCAGTTTCCGTTTGTAAGGAGTTTTATTGTGAAGCAACGTCGAGTCCTTTTTGTTGGTGCTCATCCAGATGATCCAGATGTCGAATTCGGGGGGACGGCTTTGCAATTGGTCAAAGCCGGTCATCTAGTGAAATTTGTCTCGATGACGAATGGCGATACTGGGCATCATCTTCTGTCACGGCAGGAAACTGCAGCTAAACGAAAATTGGAGGCGGAAGCCTCTGGGCGAGTTTGCGGTCTGGTGGAATATGAAGTGATGGATCTTAACTGTGGTTTGGAACCAAGTGTCGAAAACCGGGAAAAAATTCTTCGCGTTATCCGTCGTTTTCAACCTGATATTGTCATTTCGCATCGCACTTGTGATTATCATCCAGACCATCGGGCAACGGCTCAGTTGGTGTTAGATACGTCCTATATTGTCACGGTGCCACACTATTGCGAAGACACCCCTATTCCGGAACAAGTGCCGGTCTATGGCTTCAGTTTTGACCGTTTTCAAGATCCCCGTCCACATCGCCCGGATGCCGCGGTTGCAATTGATCCCGTGATGGAGGGGAAAATGAATATGCTTCGCTGCCATTCTTCCCAAGTTTATGAGTGGTTGCCATGGAATAATGGTTTAAAGGATTTTGACGTCAGCAAATTGACGCCTGAACAGGAACGCCAATGGTTGTTGGATAACTGGTTCACAAGATATCAAATTGCTGCTGACCTGGCACGTCCGGTGTTATGCGAAATATACGGGGAGAAAGCGGGAGCTCAAGTGCACTATGCAGAGACCTTCGAGTATTCTCCCTATGGAAGACAATGCAGCATTGCGGAATTCCGCAAGCTCCTTCTGCCCTGATGATTTTTATCCCCGCTGACAATGCGGGCAGTAAAAACTGGAACGGCCTGCTTGTACCAAACGTCGGATGACAGTATTACAGTTGGGGCAGAGCAGGCCGCTTCGTCCATAAACCTGCAGCTGAAGACTAAAGTGCCCTTCGCTACCGTCAACGTCATGGTAGTCCCGGATGGTCGAACCGCCAGCCGCAATCGCCGCTGTCAGCACGTCTTGAATTGCGTTGGCTAAATGCTCACATTGCACCTTGCTGAGCCGGGTTGCCAGCTTCCGGGGTGAAATTCGACTCCGAAATAGGGCTTCATTGGCATAAATATTTCCGACGCCGACCACATGACTCTGATCCATGAGCAGAGTTTTGATGGGGACTTTGCGCAGCTGACAGAGCTCTTTCAAGTATTGTCCCGTGAAGTTTTCTTGCAAGGGTTCAATGCCCAGGCCAATCAGCGCGGGATGTTTCTCGAAGCTCAGGCTGCTTGGGCACAGTTGCAGGGAACCGAAACGCCGGGCATCGCAGAAACGCCAACGACTACCATCGGAAAGATGCCAGCAAACTCGCTCGTGCTTCAGCGCAATGCCATCCTCGGGATTGATGATAAAACAGCCGGTCATGCCTAAATGCAGAATAAGACCGCTTTGATCACTGAAATGAATCAGTATATATTTTGCCCGACGGCAGATCTGAGCGATGGTTTTGCCACGGCAGAACAAATCCAGGTCTGCCGTCGCAACACTTTTGCGCAATTTACTGATCTGTTGCGCGCTTTCAATGCGAAGTCCCGTCAATTGCCGGGACAGGCTTTGACAAATTGTTTGTACTTCCGGCAACTCCGGCATGAAAACTCCTTTGCCGTAAGTTCAGCAGAGATAGGGAGACAAAACAGGCATTTGATGGAAAATAATTATGAGCAATCGATGATTTTACCAGGATTTAGAATCCCGTTAGGATCCAGAGCCTTTTTGATGGCCTGCATCATCTGAATGAAACCCGGATCCACCGTTTCCAGCAGATATTTTTTCCGCTTATGCCCAATCCCATGTTCGCCGGAGATTCGTCCGCCCAGCTTGCGAGTCTCCTGATAGAGCTCATGCAATATTTCCGGCAGAATCGCGTTCCATTTTCCCAGTGCCCATTCTGGCGGCATCACTGGGGTCGCATGCAGATTACCATCCCCAGCATGGCCATAACAGGGAATCAGAACCCCATATTTTCGGGAAAGCTCGTTGATTGCTTTTGACATGGCCGGAATGGCCGCAATCGGGACGACAATATCTTCGAGACTCTGTTGCGGAGAAAAAACCTTGAATGCCTCTGCAATCGATCGGCGGATGCGCCAGACTCGTTCACTGTTGGCCTTTGTGTCCGCGACATAGACTGCTGACGCTCCGGCCTTCAAGCATTGTTCGCCGATAATGTCATATTCCTGTTCCACCTGTTCGAGGTTGGCACCGTCAACAGTAATCAGCAGCATGGCCTGAGTGTCTTCGCAAGGGAGGGACTCATTCAGATATTGACAGGCCGTTTGGAAAGAAAGTCGATCCATGAATTCAATCGCCGTGGGGATAATTCCTCCCTCCGTGATAATTTTAGGGACGACCGAAATGGCTTGTTCGAAGTTATCAAAAAGACAGAGCAGATCGATACTCGCCTTGGGCTGAGGCAATAGCTTCAGGATAATTTTACTGAAAATTCCCAGGATGCCCTCGGAACCAACCATAAGCTGCAATAAATTCAGTCCGGAGACATCTTTGACTAGTTTACCGCCCAAAGAGACGATGTCCCCATTGGCGGTAACGACATCCATTCCCAGGACATAACGTCCGGTGACGCCATACTTGACGGCTTTTCCACCGCCGGCGTTTTCAGCCACGTTGCCGCCGATCATGCAGGTTTCCAGACTCATCGGGTAGCCTGCGTAAAATAAATTGTAAGGGCGCAGCATCTCATTGATTTCAGCAGTGATGACCCCGGGTTCAACGGTAATAGTCAGGTTCTGTCGGTCAATTTCCAGTATCCGGCTCATTCTTGAACAATCCAGCACCAGTCCCCGATACAGTGGAACCGCTCCGCCGGAAAGACCGGAACCCGCGCCGCGGGCAGTGACGGCGATGTGATGCCGGTTGGCAAAACGCAAAATTGCGGAGATTTCTTCCGCAGAAGCGGGACGGACAAGCGCCTCCGGCAAAACCGTTTCACAATGAGCGGCTTCATCATGACTGAAAGCTTGCAGCCTTTCCGGGTCGCCAAAGATCACATTGGCTTTGCCGACGATGCGGATTAATTCATCAACGTGAACCTGTGTAAGCGGCGTATATTCCGGTTTAGTAGGGTTATTCATATTGGCCTCCCGACTTCGCATTACGCTTTTTCAATGCGGTAATTTTTTCGCTCAATAACGGCAATATCGTAAACAAAT
>JBAXYW010000120.1:0-9995 GCA_041670605.1 Lentisphaeria bacterium | reverse complement strand
GACCACGTCGTATTTTTCCATCAGGCCGGTAAAGAACTTCTGCTGAGCTTCCTGACGTTTTTGGGACAGCAGAGTAGTGCGAATTTGCGTTTCGACTTCAGAAAAGGGCTGGGGCTTGTCCTCCTTTTTGAATTCCTCGGGATTTTTGCTGTAGTACGCTTCTGCTTCCTCCCGGCTGACGTCCCCGACCGGCAGACTGCTGAGCAGATTCTGTTCCAGAAACTGGCGCTCTGAAAGCCGCATGAAGGCGATGAATTCCGGTTTTTCGGCGAGCTTTTTCTCCCGGGCTTCCCGATACAGCAACTCGCGCAGAATGAATTGTTGGAACTGTTCAGCAAAGGCGGAGGGATCCTGGAGTTTCTGCAGCAGGCTCTTTTTCCGTTTCTGCAATTCTGCCGGTTCCAGATTACCGCCCAGCATGCCGAGGGAGGCTTCGACCTGTTCTTCCAGAGATTTTTCCCAATCCGCCCGGGTGATTTTCCAGGCTCCGATTTCCGCAAGGACTTCACTTTCGATGGCTTTGTTTTTGCCATCCGGGGTCAAATCCGTACGTTGTTGAAGGTCGCGTTTTGCGGCCAAGAACAAGCCCAGGTTTTCCAGGCATTCCTGAGTCCGCCGGGCAATTTCGCTTTCCAGCAGATCAACTTTGTAGAGTGCTTGTGAACGCGCATAACTGGCAACTGCTTCAGCGTAGAGGCGCCCTTTTTGCTGAATGGTACCGATTCGATACCAGAGTTTGGCGGCTTTTTCAGCCTCTGGTCTGGTTCGCTCGAGATATTCCTGCCAAGCGGCTGAAGCGGGTTCGGCCAGATCGAGATTTTCCAGCTTCTGAGCTAATTCCAAAACCTGCTCTGCTGTCAGATGATTTTTGCTCGTCGGCTTTGCAGGTCGTCGGGTTTGCCAGAGAAGTGCCAGCAACAGCAGTAACATCAGTCCCAGCAGAAATCCGGCTCTGCCATTTTTTTTGCTCTCCGATAGAGGCTGTTTTGGTCTAATATTACTAAGATCAAAATGGTATTCAGGCATCGATGGCTCCCGCTGCATAATTGCAGCCTTATTTATTTACGCAAACGTTCCCGGCGACGAAAAAAGGCCGCCAAGGCATTTTGATAATCTTGGTCAGTTCGGATATCGAGTTGGTCGATTCCCATAGACCGGAACGACGAGCGCAGGCCGTTCTGCTGTTGACCAGCTAGTTGGGCATATTCCTGTCGCACACTTGCGCTGCTCGTATCGATCAGCAGGCATTCACCAGTTTCGGCATCTTCGAGTTCGAGCAGGCCGACATCCGGCAGGCTCTGTTCCCTGGCATCACTGACTGAAATGGCGATCAGGTCATGACGACGGCTCAACTGCCGCAACGGCTTTTCAAAATTCTCGCCAAGAAAATCTGAAATCAAGAAAACGACGGCTCGTTTCCGGATGACTTTACCTAGAAAATCCAGGGCATCTGGGATATTGGTTTGGGTTCCGCTGGGGGTAAAGCCAAGGACTTCCCTGATAATTCGCATGGCGTGGGAGATTCCTTTGCCGGGTGGGATAAAACGCTCGATTCGGTCGGTAAACAAAATCAGACCGACCTTGTCATTGCTTTTGACAGCCGAAAAGGAAAGCAGGGCGCACAGCTCAGCAGCCAGATCATTTTTTGAACCTTGCGAGGAGCTGAACTGCCCGGATGCGGAAAGATCAACAACAAAAACAACTGTCAGTTCGCGTTCTTCATGAAAGCGTTTGACAAAGGGTCGCCCCTGCCGGGCAGTGACATTCCAATCAATCGAACGGACTTCATCGCCCGGCTGATATTCCCGCACCTCATCAAACTCCATACCGGCACCACGAAAGGCGCTCTTGTATTCACCAGCCAATACGTCAGTGACCGTCTTGCTGGTGCGAATCTGAATATATCGAATTTTTTTAGCCAGTTCTTTGGGGATCATAGTAGGTTCCGTAAAGTTGCGTTCAAGGCCGAATAGATCAAGGCACTTTCACGGAATTCAGGATTTTCTGAACGAGGTCTTCCGAGGTTTTTTCTTCGGCTTCCGCTTCATAGGTTAGAATGACCCGGTGTCGCAGGATATCGATCGCGACGGATTTGACATCCTGTGGGGTGACATAGCCTCTGCCTTCCAGCAGAGCCTGACCTTTGGCGGCCATTGTCAGATAGATAGTGGCTCTCGGAGAAGCTCCATAATGGATCAGATCGTTCAGTTCTTTCAGGCCGTAGTCGGCGGGATTGCGGGTGGCATCCACCAGGCTGACAATATATTCTTCAATCTTTGGATCCATGAAAATATCATCGGCGAGTTCCCGCAATCGAGTGACTTCTTCCGGACAAAGAACCGCTTGTACTTCGACATTGGGACGGGAAGACGACATGCGCCGCAGAATTTTCAGTTCTTCTTCTTTGCTTGGATAATCGACTTTCAGTTTGAACATGAAGCGATCCACCTGTGCTTCCGGCAGAGGATAGGTGCCTTCCTGTTCGACCGGGTTTTGCGTGGCCAGTACCATAAAAGGTTCCTGCAGTTTGAAGGTCTCGTCACCGATGGTGATTTGTCGTTCCTGCATGGCTTCCAGCAGAGCGCTCTGCACTTTGGCCGGTGCCCGGTTGATTTCGTCCGCCAGAATCAGATTGGCGAAAACCGGTCCTTTTTTGATGCTGAAATCTCCGGTTTTGGGGTTGTAGATCAGGGTGCCGACCACGTCAGCGGGCAGCAAGTCTGGGGTAAATTGGATGCGATGAAAGCTGGCCTGTATGCATTTGGCCAGCGTGGTGACGGTCAGCGTTTTGGCCAAGCCAGGAACGCCCTCAATAAGAACATGATTGTTGCAAAGCAGTGCCAACAGCAACCGATCCACCAGCTTTTCTTGGCCAACAATTACATGCCCGATCTCCGAGCGAATCTTTTCCAGCAATACGGCTTCTTTGGCAACTCTTTCCCCAATCTGTTTGACATCTACTGCCATTGATTTCTCCTTGAACATCTTGCAATGCGCTTCTTTTTCAGCTCCAATATGCACCTTTAGACTGGCAAAGTCCAGAGAGGTTCCATGAAGTCAGCGCAATTTTCGATCATAATTGAATAAAAAGGGAAAATTTTCCGCGTGCATAAGGTCGGCTGCGGGATTTGCTGAGCCGGACACGTCCAGCAGCAGATGCGCGACCCGGACACGGGGATTCTTTAAACTGCGCCAGTCGCAGGGCTGCTGTGGTCGCAGGACGGTAAGGGGGCCTTCACGGCGGGGATTGAGAACAATTTTTCGGGAATCTTCAAAGCAATCCGCGTTTTCCGGAGCATAAGCCTGCGGCAGTTCCACACGGGTTTGCATCAGGGGCGGGCGGGCGAAAACGCACAGCGAAAGCGGTGTTACGGCTTTCTGGCACAGTTCTTCCAGCTGACTGGAATCAATTTCGCAGGAGATCGTAACACAGCGGCAGCCTTTTGCTTCCAGAAAACGGGCGGCATTCGCATTCAGAACTGCCAATCCCGGGCCGGCCTCGAGGGTTACTCCGGCTTCCTGCGCCAGCTGCCAAGTGTCCCAGGAATTAACTTCAACCGTCAGGCCGGCTTTCCTCACTACTGCGAGCAGCTGACGGCATCCGGCCAATTGGTCTTCATAAATGACTTGTGGCAGGGCGACTGCAGCCAACCAGGGCGCAAGTTCCTGCAAAATTACGCGGTATTCCTGCTCGCTGGAGTTTGTTGTCGGTATACAGGTATATACGATCTTTGTCTCAGGATGTTTTTCGCAGTATTCTCTGAACCAGGGCAACTCTTCCTGTCCCAAGCGCAGGCGATCCGGGAGCTCAGCAAGCGTCCGCTTGTTGCTATTGCATCGGGGCGTATCCTGTTCTAAAAACGCATTTAAGTCCGCTGGCAGGCTGATTCGAACCGTTCCTTCTGCGCCCTTACTGACTTGGCGCAGAAAACCCTGCAGGGCATTTTGTACGGTTTTCAGGCAACGGCGGGGCAAGAGTTTTTCCCGCAGATCTTCCGGACAGATGCATTGCATTTTTAGATTGCCAGGCGGAGAGGCGGAGAGTTCGTCGAGTATCGCCTGAATGCTCGTTGCCCGTTTTGACGAGGCGATCCGTTGCGGTGGGATGCGGAGAACTTCCTTTTGCTCATTCCAGCTGAAATTCCAGAGTGTGCCCTGGCGTTCATCTAATTGTAAGGAAATAGCCAGCTGCCGGTTGTGCGTTTTGGGAGCTTCTTCCGGGCTTTGATTTAGCCATTCAGGATTGCTTGGCCGTCCGGCTTCCCCAGTGATTTTCTGGCGTGTTTCAGTGAAAAAAGCACTGCTGAGTTGGCGTCCACTGTAAGCGCCCAAATTTGTGGTCTGCTGGTCAAGTTCATTTTTGTCCAGTGTACCTTTGCGTGCCTGGCAATACAGGGTGACTGCCTGCCGCACCCAGGCTGGGGATTTCAGGCGTCCTTCGATTTTGAGCGAGCGTACCCCGCATGCCGCCAATGTTGGCAGTTGCTCGGCCAAGCAGAGATCAAACATCGAAAGAGGGTGCTCGAGATCTCCTTTGGGCAGTTTCCATGGTACCCGGCAGGGACTGGTGCAGGTGCCCCGATTTCCACTGTGTCCGCCGCCCCAGCTGGAAAGTAAACAGCGCCCGGAGCAACTGAAACAGAGCGCCCCCTGTACAAAGACTTCGGTTTCAATTCCCGAAACCCCGGAGGCGGCGCGAATTTCCCCGGCAGAAAGTTCGCGTGCCAGAACTACGCGTTTCAGCCCAAGTTTGTGTGCAGCCCATACTCCAGCTGAGCTGCTGATGGCCGCCTGGGTGCTGAAATGGAAAGCCAGTTCTGGGAAAAACGGCATCAATTCCAGCAGGGCGGCATCCCGGATCAGAACCGCATCCACCTTGGCCTGACGTGCCGCTTCCAAGGTGCGTGCTGCCAGACCGATCTCGCGTTGCACCAGATCGATATTCAAGGTCAAATACCCTTTTACCCCATGTTGATGTAGAAAAGCAAGCGTCTTTTCCAAAACTTCAGGAGCAAAATTGCTGGCTCCTTGGCGCGCATTCAACTTTATTAAACCAAAATAGACGGCATCGGCGCCCGCTTCAACAGCGGCTTCAAGCTCTGCCAGACCGCCCGCAGGCGCTAATATTTCCAATTCTGAAAAGTCCATTGCGATGTCATTCCTCAGTCGTTGTTTTGTCACTGCTTAAAGATAATACCAATTGCCAGTTTTTTTTGCAGATCATGGTGAGAAAGACAGGATGTGCTTCCAATAATAATGAAAAAGAGTGACAACTTGCCGAGTTTTCTGTTGAGTTGGTATCATTTTCTTTTTCCGGGTTGAAAAAAACGATTCCTGAAATATATTTAAGAATTAACCTTTTAAAGCTGGGGACACTTTTTCATAATTCGTCATATATCAGGAGTAAAATCATGGCAACTAGTACTTTCCGTAATAAGAACAAAGTTCGTCCGAAAAAACAGGGTGCTGCCAAGCGCCGTCGTTGTCTGGTACAGCGTCGTCGTCTGGTTTCTTTGGGCATGACTGAGGAAGCGGTCGGCAAGCTGCAGGTTCACGAACTGCGGATTTTATTGAAACGCCCGAAAGAAGTTCAGAAAGCCACTCAGGTTGCAGTTCAGGCCGAAGTTCAGGCTGAAGCATGAACTTGATTCTCTGAAAAAAAGGCCGTTTTGTCATGGTTGACGGAACGGTTTTTTTTTGTATTCAATCAACAGAGAGAGGGAAAGAATGATGAAGATATCGGTGATGACAGGTGCTTTTCAGTCGGGCATGGATCAGGGAAAATATGGCCTGGATGAATTGTTAGAAACACTAGTAACATCTGGTGTCAGCGGTCTGGAGCCGATGTGGGAATGCTGCAAAAACGAAGAGCCAGTCTGGTGTAAGCTTCGCAAAGCAGCCGAAAGCCGGCAATTCTCCTGTCCCTGTATGGATGTCGCAGCGGATCTTGGTAGCGGTGAAGAATCGATCAATAAGAAAATTCTGCAAAATTTACGGCAAGCCTTTGTCTGCTGTCGCGATGATCTTGGTTGTCCGACTGTGTTATTATACGGGAGTAAGCCCGCTGCCGGTATGAGCCTTGAAGAAGGCCGCAAAAATTATGGTGTGATGTTAGGGTGTTGTGCGGAGTTGGCTGCGGAATATGGGGTTACGGTATGCATTGAAGATTACGGAGGCTTTCCCAGCTTTGCGGCCTCTTCCACTCATTGTCTCGAGGTGCTTTCCCATGCCGACAGCAGCCTCGTCCGCCTGAATTTTGACAATGGAAATTTTCTGTTGGCGGACGAAGATCCGCTGGAGGCTCTGGAAAATTTCAAATCCCATTTGATTCATGTCCATATCAAGGATTTTCAACGCTGTGGTTCAGAAGCTGCGGTGCAGGGTCTGTGTTCGGTTGGTGGCGTGCATTATGCATCTTGTGCGCTGGGGGATGGTGACGGAGAAGTCGCCCCCTGCATTCGGCGTTTGCATGACATCGGCTATCAGGGCTGGCTGTCTGCAGAAATTTCTGCGCCAAGCTTGACTTGGATTCGCCAGGAAATCGGGTATATAGCGAAGGCACTCAGTGGTTTTATCACGGAGAAATAGATTTCGTTTTTTGTGTGGAGAAGTATAAACAGGGAATATTGTTGACCAACTAGTTAGGAGAACATTCATGAAACGGCTTTCGTTCCTGCTTTTGGCCTTTGTCCCGGTGCTGTTTGCTGTACCGGCTGTTGCGGGCGTGGTTTACCAACTCAACGATGAGATGCGACTTACCCTGCAGGGAGATATGCGCTTGCGCTGGGAGAATTTTAACAGCGGGGTGATCAGCCCCAGGGGCGGACAAAGCGATGGGCAAATCGGTTATCTGCGTCTGCGCACTCGTCTGGCTGGTACGCTGGAACTCCCCGATGGAATTTCGATTCAGGCTCGTCTGGTTAACCGGATCCACGAAGTCAGCACCCACTATTTGTCAAACCCGAACGATGTCGAAACCGCAACGTGGAAATTCCCGGATGAAGTGTTTTTTGACAAGCTGCTGATTGAGTTCAAAGAAATTGCCGGATCGGATTTTTCCCTGACTTTGGGACGACAGGACTTGATCCTGGGCAATGGCATGATTATTCTGGAAGGAACGCCTTTTGATCAGGGGCGTAGTTTGTATCAGGATGGCGCAGTGCTGAGATATATAACGGATACCGATAAAGTGACGCTCTTCCTGCTTTACAACCAATGGAAAGATCGCTCGGCGTTTATCAATGATCAGAATCGCAGGTTGCGTGTCGGTGACACGCTGACTACCGGCGTATATTGGACGCATTTCGTCAATAAACTGCTGCAGTTCGATTTGTATTATGTCTTCAACGATGTCGATGATGAGGATCTGAACAACCGGATTTCCTGCCATCCTTTCGACAATAATCTCAGTCTCCATACCATCGGCGGACGCCTTTTCGGCAAGGCCTTCGAGGAGCAGTTGGAATACAGCCTGGAATTGGCTAGGCAGGGCGGGCTGAGCACTCTGGACAATGCCGATATTGAGGCGTACATGCTTGATGCCCGGATACGACTTAACGCGCCCTCAGGAGTATTTCTCAAACCCTCTCTGGGTTTTGAATATTATTACGCCAGCGGAGACAACCCCGATACCAGTAAAAATGAAGGCTGGAATACTTTGCTGGCCGAATATCCGAGATATGGGGATGAATTGCTGCCGATTATGCTGAATGGCGTCTGGAGCAATATGCATTTTCTTCGGACCGATCTGAACCTGATTTGCAGCCCGGATTTTAACGTGAATTTCTCGGTCGGGAATCTTTTTGCGGATCAGACCGAAAAAGCTGGTACGGCGCCCTTGGTGCGCAGCGGCGGCGGCAGTTATATGGGTACCTTGCTTTCCCTGATGCTGGATTATCGGCTCAATCAGTATCTCAGTTTCAGTGCCAAAATGTCTAAATTTGCGCCCGGCAGTTATTTTGCTGATGGCAAAGAAGGCTATTGGTGCCAGTTTCAGGCCTTGGCGGAATTCTGAGTGCAGGGGAACTTTTTGGCTGAAGAGACGATCCTTTAAAACCCGTTCAAACTGCAATCTTTTGGCATGGCGCAGTTTGAACGGTAGCATACCATGCAGAACAATTTGCTACATGATGTAGGAGTGGGATTCGATGAGTGAGAAAAAAAGAATTTTGGTGCTCGGGGGCCATCTCGATGATTCTGTCTTGGCAATCGGCGGTTTGATCAAAAAATTTAGCGCTGCTGGGCATCCGGTTTCGGTTGTCTGTTTCGGCTGCGGCGATGAGGGTTTTGCGACGCTTGCCGAACGTGATACGGTCAAAGAACGATTTTATCAGGAAGCCTTGGCTGCACATCGAGTACTAGGAGTCGAGGATTTTGTCTGTCATAATCGTTCAGATTTTGAGGTGGATGCGAATAAGGAAAATTATCGTTTGTGCATGCAGGCGATCCGGCGGGTGCGCCCGGATATTATTTTTGGGCATTATTGGCTGGAGTATTTTCAGCACCGCGGCATGGCTCGTTTGACTTGTGATACATGGTTTCAGTCCGGCTGGGCTTGTTCGGCTGATTTGGGCGAGCCTTGGGCTGCCCGTGCGATGTACCATTTTGAAGTACTGCAGACGCTGCCGGAGCCGACGCATATCGTGGACGTCAGCGACTCTTTTCAGGCTAAGCTGGATGCCTGGGCGGAATTTAAGACCGGGCAGGAACACTTGGGCAGCGAATTCGACCGCATGGAGGCCAGAGCGCGGTTTTACGGCAGCCGAATTGGCGTCAAATATGCCGAAGCACTGACCCGGTCGTATTTTATCCCACAGGCAGTGACCAATCCCATCGCAGAACTTTGAGCAGGGAAAAAGGCGTGAAAATTTCCAAAGAGCATCTTTATCTCTGGTGCCATAATGCCGGGGTCTATAATAAGATTCCGCAACTAGGCGATCAATCGGATTACACCCCGGTAGAAGCAGCGGCATATATGGGGATTGAAAATATCATCATGGTGGTTTACGGCGGTAAACCGGTGCCACCTTTTGCCCCGCTACAAGAAAAATTTCAGCATTTTAAGAAAGTTCTTTGGTCACTGATTGGAGATAGCGGATCTTTGCGGGAGAGCCAAACCGGAGATTTGCCGGAAATCCTGGCTCTGCAGCAGCAGTATCCGAATCTTTGCGGCGGGATGATGGATGATTTTTTTAATCCCGGACGTCAGTTTGATCTCGATGCTATCTCGTCCAACATGCATGCTGCCGGCCTGCCGTTATGGGTGGTGCTGTATACGCATCAGCTGGATAATCCGGAGGTCTGGACGGCTCTGGAAAAATGCGATGTGATTAATCTCTGGACCTGGAACAGCTCGGATTTACGCAATCTGGAAAAAAATCTGACGCTGGTCGAAGCTCGTATGCCGCACAAGAAGATCGCGCTGGGATGTTATCTGTGGAATTTCGGCGGAGAACCTGCCCTTGGTGTCGAGGAAATGGCGTATCAATGCAACTTTGCGGCCAGCATGCTGAAACAGGGGCGCATCCAGGATGTCGTCATCCTGGGCAGCCCCCTGATTGGCATGAAGCTCGAAACCATCCCCTGGACTAGAAACTGGATTCGCGAAAACTTCGACTGAAGTGGAAAGTCACCCGGGAATATACATCGATCTGCAATTGCTTGTTATGTCTTACCCTGAAAAAGCCTGTTTCCGGGTCACATTTGTGCGTTACTTGTGCAGGCAGATGATCTGTTGCTACTGGATAAACTGGGTGATAAAGTGAAAAACTGGCGTCCGGAGCGGGTGCTACCTCAGAAAATATAATAATACGCTTCGGCTCATTTTATCGTGCATCTCAAAATGAGCGTGAGCTATGGAGCGCCGGCGTCCTCGCCCATTGGCGCTAACTTAAAATATATCGGGGTGTGAAGCGAATCATTGAGGTGCCCCTACAGGGCACTATTTACAAACAACTCGCCTACCCCGGGCGTTGCCCGGGGCTAAGATGAGGCCG
>JBAXYW010000119.1:0-10025 GCA_041670605.1 Lentisphaeria bacterium | reverse complement strand
GCAACCGGAACGCCGACCGACTGTCCTTCACAGTCATACGCGAACAGGGGGACGGCTTCAAAACCGCGTGCTTCCATCCAGATCGACAGATCATAAGTGGATTTGGCCAGCAGGTTGTCTTCCAGAGTCAAAAAACCGAATTGCGCAAAGGAATTGTTGAATTCGGTGCCCTGCTCGATACCACGCAGGGTGCCACGCGGAATTTTTCTTCCGATGACGATGACATTGGTGGCTTGCGGGAAGATGGAGAGCGGATTATCATCCGGCGGGAGATCCTTGAGGTTTTCTATATCAGCAATGCCGACTAGATCCGCGCTGAACTTTTTTGCGGCTGTTTTTACTTCTTGTGCATTCATGGTTATTTTCCTTCCTCTGCCAAGGGGGTCAGGGTGGCTTTGCCTAGGCTGTCACGCTGCCAGACCGCACGTTTGCGGAATTTGCTGTGGAATTTTTCCTCGATTTTGTCTTCCAGAGCCACCATACAAGCTCTTCCGCAGGAGGCCGCCAGGCGATCCAAGGGGTCGCCACTGAGTTCATCTCCGGGGCAGGCTCCATTGGCGCAGGTTTTGCAAATATTGCTGTTCAGGGAATAACTCTGCTCGTTATTCAAGGTGTAAGCCTGCAGGGGGCAGGCTTTGATGCAGGCATTACAATTTTTGCAGAAGTCCAGATCGATCACGTTATCGCCGTCGAGTTTCAGATCCGTCAGGATCAGGCCGAAACGCTGGCGGTGACCATATTGTTTTGTCAGAAAGAAGCCGCCTTTGCCGATCGAACCCAAGCCTGCGACATGTGCCAAGTCTTTGCTGTTCAAGCAAACATTGGAGGCGATTCCAGCATTGCCAATCACTGTATTTTCGCCCTTTGGGGTGCCGCCGCTCATTGGGACGGCTTCCGCCTCTGTGCTTTCGATCTTGGCGGCGAGGTTGTAAATCAGCCGGCTTAGAAAAGTGAATTCATTCCAGGAACGTCCATATATGTAATAGGTACTGCTGAAATTGGTGCCTTCTTCTACCCCGCGCAAGGTGCCGCGCAGAATTTTTCGTCCGACGACGATAACTGACTGGCAGGCTGGCATAATGGAGAGGGGGTTACTTTGCTTGGGCCAATCCGCCCAGCGGCTGCGAGGAGCGATGCCAATCAGGTCGGCACCCAATTCCCGAGCCATGGTTTTGAGCTCGATCGTGTTCATCCTTGTTGAGTTCCTTTCTTTGTAGGGCTGCAGAAAAATAAAAACTTCAAAAAAACGCCGAACGAAATTCAGGATATGCTGAAAGAAGAAATTTGTTGAGCAGCGGACTGCAGTTCCCCAATTAGGGACGGCAACTCCGTTTGTGAATGTCGGGAAAGCGGATAGTACATGCCGATCGTGGCATAAATGGGAGTCTTTGGGAAAAGCACCGGAACTGCCAGAGCCTGGATCGAATTGTCCCGATTAAGAAGCAGATAGCCGGCCTGATGAATTTCGTGAAAAAGCGATGTCGCCGGCTGGGCGGAGTCGAACTCAGGCCATTGTTTCTGCCAGCCTGGCTGGCTTTTCAGCAGACGCTTGACTTCTGCAGCCGGAAGCATACTTACCAGCATTCGCCCCGTCGCAGTGGTGAAAAATTGCTCGTCTTCGCCCTCCTGGGCGGCCACCCGTAAAGCCTGCAGGGATTGCAGAGCCAACAAGGTTTTACGGCGAGCATTGCGATACCGGCAGAGGATAATCGTTTCGGAAAACTGATGCACCAAACCTTGCAAAATCGGAAGCGATTGTTGAATCAAAGAGTTTTCCATTGCTTGTTCCCGCCCAAATATGGCTTTTGAGGTAATCCAGTATCGCCTGCTCTGCAAATCCTGGCTGATATAACCCAAACCAATCAGCGTGCTTAAAATATTCCGGCAGGTCGGCGCTTTTAATCCGGAACGATGAGAAATCACCTGCAACGGAAAACCATTGACCTTGTCTTCCGCCAGCAACTCTAGCAGTTGCATCGCGCGCTCTATGGATTGGATAATAGCCATCCGGCCTGCCTTAATTCAATCATGTTGAATGTTTACTTCAATTATTATTAATATATAAGTTGATAAATTGCTTGTCAAGGCCCTTTTTTGAAAAAAGAAAAATATGGCTGGCAATCGGCAATCAGTACCGGGGCAGCAGTTATTTTTTTTACAGGCATCCCATAGCAATGGTAGGATTTGCCTATGGACTACCACTCTTCCCGCTAAGACTAACGCATAACAAGCCCCATCAAGAACGCCGCCGGGATATGGAGCGCCGGCGTCCTAAAAAACAGAGGCGTCAAAGTCAGACTTACGGTTCTTAAATTTTGTTTTTGAGCAGACGGAGCCAGGAACTTTGAATTTATTTGGGCATGTGGGACAGTATAAGGCAAAACCTGGTGTGTAAGGAATGGTGGTGAAGAATCCACACAAGAAGAAAAGCTGTGGAACAGCCGTTGGAACATCTTAAAACTGGGAAAAGAGTGCCGAATTCCAGTGGAGTAGAAGAAAGCAAAAAAGCAAAAATGGGTTTTAGCAAGAGAATAGTTCATTAAGGAGAAAAATTGGATTGGATATGCCCCTTTTTGAAGTCTATGGGCTAGCTGTGTATTTTTTTTCAGTATTTGCAAATTCTGCCCTAGATAATACATTTACTGAATTACCTTTTTACTTAAGGCTGTTAGCAAATGGCCTGTTTTATGATGAATTCATATGGAGAGTAGTGATGAAAGTATTGATTTGTGCTAATGAGAATTCGGTTGCGAAGGAAGCTTACAAACTGGTGCGTGACCGGGTTGTGAATCAGGGTGCCAAAGTATTGGGATTGCCGACCGGGAGTTCGCCGATTAAACTGTATGGAGAAATGGTCGCCGGATACCAACGTCGGGAAATCGATTTTTCGGATGTACATACCTTTAATCTTGATGAATATCTGGGCTTGCCGGTGGAGCATGAACAGAGCTACCGCAATTTCATGGATACCAATTTATTCAATCATATCAATCTAAAGGAAGATAATATACATTTTCTGGATGGCATGACCGATGATATTGATACGGAATGCATGACCTATGAAGGTAAAATGGAAGAACTCGGCGGCATCAAACTGCAGATTCTGGGCATCGGTCGGGATGGCCACATCGGGTTCAACGAACCAGGGACCCCCCTGTACTCCCGGACGGGTTATGTGACGCTCGCTGCTGAAACCATCGAAGATAATAAGCGTTTCTTCAAGTCCGCAGATGAAGTGCCTCGCTGGGCTCTGTCAATGGGCGTCGGCACGATTCTGGATGTGCGGGAAATCCTGATGGTCGTTACCGGCAGCAACAAGGCGGATGCCGTCGCTGGAATGATCGAAGGACCGATCACTTCCATGAATACCGCTTCCGCACTGCAGTTGCACAACGATGTCACTGTGATTCTTGACGAAGCAGCAGCGAGTAAACTCGCCCGGAAGGATTATTACAAGAAAGCCGGAGGTAGCAGAAATGTCGCGGATCTGTATGCTTATCTGATGGCAGCCCGGAAAAAAGCCGGTCTGGATTGAGATCCGGTAAACCTTCCGGCAACTCCCTGGAAACGCAGATATGTTCTGCAACTGCCTTGTTTTCCGGGGAGTATTTTGGAAAATCAGACCAGGGGATCTTCCATAGGGCGGGAAAAGGAGGCAAGCATGCAAAACAAGATCAAAGAAATTGCTATTCGAGTAAAGGAGTTGCGTGAGCTGTCCGGCATCTCGATCGTAGAGTTGGCTGGAGCAATTGGGGTAACGGAAGAATATTATCGTTCTTACGAAGCGGGCTCAGAGGATATTCCGGCCAGTCGTCTGTATGAGATTGCACAGAAACTCGGAGTCGATCTGGCCCTGCTGCTGACTGGCAGTTCCCCTCGTATGAATACTTTTAGTGTGACCCGTAAAGGCAAAGGGGTACAGGTGGAACGGCGGAAACAGTACCAGTATCAGGCACTGGCAGCCAACTTCACCAATAAAAAATCAGAGCCCTTCCTGGTGACGGTGCCGCCGCGGGGCGATGACGCCGAAGTCGCACTCAATCAACATCCCGGACAGGAAATGGATTACCTGCTCGAAGGACGCTTGAAAATCGTTGTCTGCGGCAACGAAATTATTTTGTCGGAAGGGGATAGCATTTATTACGATTCCTCCTATCCGCATGGTATGGTGGCACTGGGCGAGCAGCCGGCAAAATTCATTGCCCTCATTATGTGAGCAGGGGCATCCGACGGTTCACAACAGAAAAAAACGAGCAATAATATTTTTTGAGGAAAGACCATGTCTCTGTTAGCTCAATATCTGGTTCAAACGGAGTTTTCTGCGTATTCAGACTTTTATGCGAATTTTCATTTGCGCATTCCAGATCATTTTAATTTTTCCTATGATGTGCTTGATGTGTATGCAGAGCAGGAACCGGATCGTACAGCACTGGTCTGGAGTGATGATAGCCACCAGGAAGATCAGCGAATTACCTTTGCGGAGTTACAGAAACGCACAAACCGCTTTGCCAATTTATTTCGCAAATATGGAGTTGGTAAAGGGGACCCCGTGTTGCTGGTTATGAAAAGCCGGCATGAATTCTGGCCTGCTCTGTTGGCCTTGCATAAGCTGGCGGCAGTTGCTATTCCAGCAACACATATGCTGAAAAAGCATGATCTTGTTTATCGTATTGAGAATGGGCAGGTCAAAGCGATTGTGGCGGTGCAGTCCGAAGATTTGCTCGAACAGATTGACCTGGCTGAGCAGGAGACAAAAGCGGTTTTGAAATGCAAGATCAGTGTCGGCTGTACCCATACTGGCTGGCTGAATTATGGCGAAGAAACCGCCACCCAGTCCGAAGAGTTTGTTGCCCCGGAACGGGCGCAGCGCAATGATAATTCCGACATCATGCTGATTTATTTTACCTCCGGAACTGTGGGTTTTCCGAAAATGGTCGCGCATAATTTTATTTATCCGCTAGCTCATATTCTGACTGCAAAATACTGGCAGAATGTCGAAGAAGGTGGCCTGCATTATACGGTGGCGGATACCGGCTGGGCTAAGGCTGTCTGGGGAAAAATCTATGGGCAGTGGCTGGCCGGATCCGGAGTTTTCGTTTATGATTACGATAAATTTGAAGCGGCACATATGCTCCAGGAAATCATCCGCAATCAGGTGACGACGTTTTGCGCCCCGCCAACGATTTATCGTTTCCTGATCAAGGAAGACCTTAGCCATTTTGATTTAAGCGGTTTGAAGACCGTGGTGGTTGCTGGCGAACCCCTCAACCCGGAGGTCTATAATCGCTTCCGGGAAAAAACCGGGCTGAGCCTGAAAGAAGCCTATGGACAGACCGAATTGGTGGTTACGATGGCGAATTGGCCCTGGCTGACGCCAAAACCAGGTTCGATGGGAAAACCATCGCCGGGATACCATATTGAACTGCTGGATGGCGAAGGTAAAGAAGTCGAAGTCGGAGAAGAGGGGGAAATCTGCGTCAAGACCACAGAAAACCTGCCGCCTGGAATTTTTCTGGGCTATCATCGCGATGCGAAACTTACGGACAGAGTCTGGCATGATGGGTATTATCACACTGGAGATGTCGCTTGGATGGATGAAGATGGTTATCTGTGGTTTGTGGGGCGTGCAGATGATGTGATCAAGAGCTCCGGTTATCGGATTGGCCCGTTTGAAGTGGAAAGTGTGTTGATGCAGCATCCCGCTGTGACCGAATGCGCGATTACCGGAGTTCCAGAACCGGTCCGTGGACAGGTAGTTAAGGCGACCATCGTGCTGAGCAGGGGCTATACGCCCAGCGAAGAAATGAAAAAAGAACTGCAGAATTTTGTCAAGGCAAACACGGCTCCCTATAAATACCCCAGAGTCGTCGAATTTGTTGAGGCTATGCCGAAAACGATCAGCGGCAAAATCCGCCGTGTCGCTCTCCGGGAAAACGATCAGGAATAAGGATTTTTCATAGTCTGAAATACATTTTTTGTTTGTGGAAGTATTTTCAAAGGCGAGCATGCCCACAGAATCAGCCAAAAATCAACACTCGGATCTGTTGTTGGAAGTGCGGGATTTGAGTGTTGAATTCAGTACGGAAGAAGGTACTATCCGCGCTGCGGATGGGGTCTCTTTTCGGCTGCGAGCCGGCGAAGTCCTTGGCCTGGTCGGCGAATCCGGCTGCGGCAAATCGGTCACTGCGATGAGTATCCCCCGTTTGATACCACAACCGCCGGGCAGAATTTGTTCCGGTGAAATATTTTTTGCCGGTGAAGACCTGCTCAGGCTGCCCATCCGTAGAATGCGGCAGCTCCGGGGCAAAGAGATCGGAGTGATTTTTCAGGAGCCGATGACGGCCTTATCGCCACTGCATCGGGTGGAACGTCAGCTCGCCGAGGTGTTCCGTCTGCATACTACGATGAGCTCAGCGGAGATTCGGGAACAAAGCCTAGCTTGGCTGAATAAGGTCGGGATTGCCGATCCGGCGCATTGCCTGAAAGCCTATCCTTTTGAGCTTTCTGGCGGTATGCGGCAGCGCGTGATGATCGCTATGGCGCTTTTGCTGCAACCCCATTTGGTGATTGCCGATGAGCCGACGACTGCCCTCGATGTTACGATTCAAGCTCAAATTCTTGACCTCTTACAGGACTTGCGGCAGGACGAGGCGGGTTTATTGCTGATTACGCATGATATGGGGGTGATCTGGGAAATGTGTGATCAGGTCGCCGTCATGTATGCTTCCCATATTGTCGAAACCGCTCCTGTGAAAGAACTGTTTGATACGCCTCTGCACCCATATACCAGAGGGCTGCTGGCTTCCATTCCCAGTCTGCATCACGGCCCAGGGCGCCTGCACCATATTCCCGGACAGGTACCCAGTCTGCTGCATCCGCCGAAAGGATGTCCTTTTGCCGATCGCTGCCCACTTGTCGTTGAACAGTGTCGGCAAGAGATGCCGCTACTGCTGACAAAGAATGGAAAAGACCACCAAGTCGCCTGCTGGCAGGCCGGTTTGTAATCCAGTATCGACCCGCTTCCCCGGAAAGTAGCCGGAGCTTTCAGCTTCGAACCCATTCCCGGACAAACCCAGCCATTGCCGCTGCGGCCTGCAGCTCCTATTTTGACGCCTCCGTTTTCAGAACAAAAACGAACTGTGGTAAGGGGATGCCGGCGAGGACGCTGGCGCTCCATAGCTCGCGCTCGTTCTGAGACGCATGACAAAATGACTCAAATCTCCGGATGGATTGTTGAGGTTGTGGACGTCACTCCACCCCAGATCCGTCCGTACTACTATCCCCCAACTTCTTGTTTTTTGAGCAAGATTTTTTAAACCAAGATACTCAAGTTTCTGGTTTAGAATGTGTTTAGCATCTATGACAAAACTTTTTCGTACGCGGTTTTTCGGTCATGAAAGCGAATCGCCAACATTGGTCGCGGACGGCGGACGCGATCTACGCTCCCGCCATCTTTTTCCGACAAAGAACCGGCTCATTGCAAAATTTTCGCAAGCAAGCTCATCCGTCAAAGCAACAACCTTTACAATTTCCGTGTATTCCGTGTATTCCGTGGTTAAAAAAATTGGGTTGTGGGTGCAGTCCACCGCAAGTTCGTCCGTGTCTTCTCGAGTAAAGTCACTTCCGGAGTGAATCGGCATAACCGTATTTGGCGTTTTCCCCCAAGCTATGCTCGATTCTCAGTAGTTCATTGTATTTTGCGGTGCGTTCGCTACGACTCAAAGAACCGCATTTGATTTGCCCGGCTTCGGAAGCCACCGCCAAGGCGGCGATGAAGCAATCTTCGCTTTCGCCGGAGCGATGGCTGATAACGGTATTATACCCCGCTTTTCTGGCCATGCTGATGACATCGAGAGTTTCGGTCAAGGTGCCGATCTGGTTTAATTTGATCAGGATGGCGTTGCCGCAACCGGTTGATATACCTTTGCTCAAAAAGATCGGATTGGTGACGAAGAGATCATCTCCGACCAGCTGACATTTCTTGCCAATTTTTTTTGTCAGTTCCTTCCAACCATCCCAATCGTTTTCTGACATGCCGTCTTCGATGGAGTCGATGGGGTATTGGCGGATCAATCCGGCCAGATAATCGATTTGCTCTGCACTGTCGCGGCGTTTGCCTTGTTTACCCTCAAAGACGCGGCTGTCATAATATTTGTCCTTGTAGTATTCCGAGGCGGCGCAGTCTAGCGCCAGAGTGATTTCCTTGCCGGGCTTGTAACCTGCTTTTTCGATTGACAGCAACAGGGTATCCAAGGCATCTTCGACGGATTTCAATGGTGGGGCAAAACCGCCTTCATCTCCAACAGCCGTACTGAAACCGCGGTCTTTGAGGACTTTTTTCAAACTTTGGAATATTTCTGCTCCCATGCGCAAAGCTTCCCGGAAGGAAGGTGCTCCAATCGGGCGAATCATGAATTCTTGGAAAGCCAACGGCGCGGACGAATGCGCTCCCCCATTGATGACATTCATCATCGGTACCGGCAAGCGCTTGGCATTGACTCCACCCAAATAGCGGATCAGAGGAATACCGGCGGCATGGGCAGCGGCATCGGCACAAGCCAGCGATACAGCCAGAAGGGCATTGGCGCCAAGCTTGCTTTTATCCGGGCTGCCATCGAGATTGATCAGCAGCTGATCGATGCCGGCCTGGTCGAAGACATCGTGGCCGATTAGTGTAGGGCTGATCGTTTCAGTAATTGCTGCAAGGGCCTTCAGAACCCCTTTGCCGAAGTAGCGTTTTTTGTCACCATCGCGCAGTTCGAGAGCCTCATTTTCGCCGGTGGAAGCACCGGAGGGAACGATCGCACGCCCCTTGCTGCCGTCCATGAGCTCCATGTCGACTTCTACAGTGGGGGTGCCCCGGGAATCAAGAACTTCCAAAGCGCTGATTTTGCTGATTTCTGACATGCGAGTTTTCCTTCTATTTAGGGGTGAGGGTGGACAGGGAAAATTATGTTTTGCCTGTGAAAAGAGCCATTGCAGTGCCTTTTCATCTGCAAAAGTGGGATCCCAGACATTGTGATTGCACCCTGGCAATTCCACATAAGTGACCTGAGAATTGCCGGCCTGCTGCAGGGCTGCGGCCATATCCCGGGATCGATTCACTGGTACGGCGGAATCTTCGTCGCCATGCAGAAAATAAGCCGGGAGCTTTTTCAGTAACGGAGCCTGGGCAGTGTCGGCGCCTCCACAGAGAACCAGGATGCCCGCGAATAGATTCGGTCGCCGGCAGGCCAGATCCCAAGCGCCATAACCACCCATTGAGATCCCGCCGACATAGAGGCGATCCCGGTCGGGCTGGAAACGAGCGATTTCGGCATCCAGCAGTTGCATGGCTCTGCGCATGTAAACGGAGGGTTCCTTCGGCATGCTATGGCTGCTGTTGCTCCAAGGGGTGTCCACCCATTGAAAGCCTTGCTCACACTGCGGAAAAAGCAACACGGCTTTTAAACGGTGTTTTTGGAGGTAATTCAACAGCGGTGGCCCTGGCACCCGGAGCTGCGCCAGATTATCATGCCCGATCGAGCCGGCACCATGCAAAAAAATCAACAAGGAATACTTTCCGGGAAGCTGTTCCCCGGAAACATAACAGCAGTAGGGCAGACCACCGCCGTCGGAAGCAGTAAACTGCCGCTGCTCAACGCCCAGCGGAAGCAAATCTTCCGGGCTGCTTACGGATATAGGCTGATTTTCTGGCATCTCTAGGGCTCTCCTTTGGCTCTTCTTGTAAAATAATCGCTCTATCGAAATATCCTAATTGCAGAGAGTGGCTTTCTGGTGTTTTGAACTATAAATGTTTGCGCTTAACCCAATCCCTGCACAAAATCTTGCCCAGTGTGGGTTCCTCCTCCCCGGCATCCCGTATCGCGGTTCGTTCTCGTCTTGAAAACGGAGGTGTTAGAAGTAGGTGCCGCAGGCTCTGCACCACCAAACTTCATCCGTACACAAAGTTTATTTCCATATGACTTGCATCGCATACATGAGCGCCTTCGAAAACGCCCCCACCACTATGGAGTGCGGGAGCG
>JBAXYW010000118.1:0-10029 GCA_041670605.1 Lentisphaeria bacterium | reverse complement strand
CAAGCTGGGCAGACATGCAAATTTGCCTCCAGCGAATTCTGATAGATAACTTCTTCACAGAATTTGCATTTCAGCCAAAGACCAACTGGAATGTCGATCTTGCTATTGCTTCCATTGCCATTTGTCGTAAGTATTGCCATCGTTCTCCGGCCTCAAAGGATTTAGAAAATACGCAGTCTGCTTGCAGAGTTCTCTCGTGCCGGTTTACAATATAATACAGATTTCAAAACTGTTCGAGTTCCGACAACACACGGACATGGATACAGGGTGACCTGGTGTCCACAAGCGAAGACTATAGGTTAGCAGCAATTCGAAAACAGGTATAAAGTTATGCGCCTCCGGTGCAGAACCATGCTTAATTCCAGGCAGGGGAAAGGCCTCTTCCAAAACCGGATACCTCGGAGAGGCACTACAGAAAAAACGAGGCGGCACATCTGCCGTTCTGTTGGCGGTCGCTTGCGACCGCCGGGAGCGGGAACGGATCCGGAGCTGGAAGCTCCGGCCACATTCTGGGGAGAATCCGGAAACGGGAGCGGGAAAGCGGGTCTGTACTACAAGTACGAGCCAGAGAACTACCAGCGCCGCACGCAAGAATAAAGCCTCTCATTCAATCCCTGGCCACAGTGAGCACATTCACTTCGGCAGCTCCGTTATGCAACAGAATTCGGGTTGCTTCATGCAAGGTATTCCCGGTCGTAAATACGTCATCAATCAATAAGATGGATTGATTTTGGATGGTTTGGGCTTGACGAATTCCGAAGGCATTTTTCAGGTTTTTCCCTCGCTCTTCTTTTGACAATCCGGCCTGTTGCGAGGTCCGTCGGCATCTGCGTAGGGCATGACAAACTGGGATTTGCAGGCTTTTGCCGATCAACTCGGCCAGCAAAGCAGACTGATTGAAGCCCCGTTTCCAGAGGCGGCTCCAATGCAGGGGTACCGGCACCAGCAGTTGAGGCCGGGCAGGGGCACCGTATTGCAGCCAGGCTTCCACCATTCGGGCGGCCAGAAAGGGAGCCAAGAAGGTCTGGCGCTGATATTTAAAGCGATGAACCGCTTCTCTGGCCAGTCCTTGAAAGGGCAATGCCGACACGCCGCGATGCCAGGGATATCCCCCCTCTTCGGCGCAATGTCGACAGACTTGCAGAATCCCGCTTCGGCCACCCCCACAGAGCTGACAGCGTTCCTCCGGCAGCTTCGGCAATTCCTCCTGGCAATTTGCACAGATGCCATTGCTGCCGGCGCGTTCCTGCCGGCAGAGTGGGCAAAGCGGGGGTGCCAGGAAGGCGTCCACTTTTTGCCAGAGGTGCCACCCGATTGTTTGTCCGCCAGTAAGAATCGTTTTCATTCCAGCAGATGGATTTCTTTCAGAAACTGTTTTTGTTTCCGCCAATTCGGCACAATCTTCAAAAAGAGAGACAGATCGATTTTCTGGTCGCAGAATTCGGCGATTTTCTTCGTAGCAAGGCGTTTAATTTTTTTAATCATGCGGCCTTCCTGCCCAATAATAATTCCCTTATGGGCTTCGCGTTCCAGATTCAGGACGGCGTCAATACGGATTCGATGGTCGGACACTTTCCAGGACTGGATCACCACGGCGATGCTATGGGGAATTTCCTGTTGCAGCTCTTCCAGCAGCACTTCGCGGATCAGTTCACATGCGACATCTCTTTCGTAAACATCGGTTATATTTTCCCGGTCGAACAGAAAAACACCCTCCGGCAGCAATTCCTTGAGGCGTTGAAGCAGTTTGCCGACGCTCTCGGCTTCTGTGGCTGTCAGAAAAAGGCATTCTGCTGTCGGCAAACTCTGCCGATAAAAGAGCAAACTGAGTTTCAGCTGTTCCGGCGTCGCCAGATCCATCTTATTGAACAGCAACAACACGGGTTTGCCACATCGTCCGGCAAGCACCGCGACCATGCCGTCTTCCTCACCGGGTTCGCGGGTCGGATCCACCAGACAGGCAACCAGATCGGCATCCTCAAGCACCCGTTCAACCGATTGCGACATCGCTTCGTCAATCGCTATCTTGCTTCCATGTACCCCAGGCGCGTCTAAAAATAAAATCTGTGAATCCGCATCATTGTAAATCCCCAGTAGCCGTTTACGGGTCGTCTGGGGTTTATTCGAAACCGCAGCCAGATGACAACCCAGCAGGGTGTTGAGCAAGGTCGATTTGCCCGTATTGGGGCGCCCTAAAAGAGCCACAAAACCAGTTTTTCCTTTTTCCGGAAGATCGAATGAAACAGAGGCATCGGTAGGCATTTATGGTAATTCGCTGAAAATACTGTTCAAGTCAAAGGACGAATAACTTTCGAGAGCAAAGAGAGTCTTGGTGCGTTCCACGCCTGGGGCATCGACAATGCCATGGGTGATGATATCTGCCAGTTTTTCATTGCTGTCCACCCGGATTACTGCCACCAGATCGTACTCACCAGCCACAATATGGACTTCCGTGACCCCGGGATTTTTCTGCAGAGCTTTGACTGTTTCATGCACTTTTTTGTCAACAATACTGATCAAGACGAAGGCGGTAACCATGCTGTTATCTCCTGCCATGGGGGTGAAAACCGGATGCTTTTGAAGAAAAAGCAGTTGCGGGGACGCACTTTTCTAATTTATGCCTGTAAGAGGCAGCTTGCAAGTGGCGCAGCTAAAATCATAACGAATCATAGAGTGGCTATGATTTCTAATGATTCTGCAGTTTGCTGCTGGCAGAGTGACGATTTTGCAGTATGCTTAGGTGCGGTCTTTGCACATCCGCCTTCACCCGTTTCAACGGAGAATCATGCAATACGCACTGCACAACATCCTGGTTACGGCACCGGCCTTCTGGTGCTTTTGCTGTTTTGCGTCCGGGGCAGCAGCAGCCTTATATCAGCCGGGCTGGTTTTGGCGGATCGTCCTTGCGCTCGCGATTTTCCTCTGCAGCTGGTGGGGGAAAAACAAATTGTGTCAAAGCTGCGGATTTTTGCTTTTGGCGGTCGCGGGATTTGCCTGGGGGCTGTTGTTTCTGGCTTGCCCCTGGCAGACCTATCTGCAGAAAATGCCGCGCCAGGAATGTTACGCAAGACTTGCTCTGCAAATTATCGAAGCACCGGGTCTGCCCCCGGAGTTGCAGAAACTCAGCAGTGGACGGGAAAAATGGCAGGCGCAAATTCTGGCTTTGCAGACGCATGCATTTATCCGTTGGCAGGCAGCGTCCGGTACTGTACTGTTGCAAAGCAGCAAAGACTGCCTGCCCGCGTTGCAGCAACTCAAGCTCGGCCAATGCGTAATTGCTGAAGGTTGCCTGCTGCTGCCGCCGGCAAAAGGCAGCCCAGCAGCTTATTATGGAGACTATCTCAAAGTCCTTGGCATCCGCCGGATTTTCAGGCTGCAGAAAGTCTTGGCTGTAGATTCGATGGAACCCGGATTCCCGTTACGCTTTCGCAAAAAACTTCAGGATTTTCGCGGCCATCTTGCTTGCCGGCTGGCTGCCGGAATACGAAATCCAGATGCTTGCCGCATGTTGCTGGCTTTGGGACTGGGAATGAATGAACTGCTCCGAACAGAAACCAACCGGCAGTTCATACGTTCCGGAACCATTCATATCTTTTCCATCTCCGGCTTGCATGTCGGCATGGTCATTCTACTTGCTGAAGGCGTTCTGCGTTGCTGCGGTTTCGGCCTGCGGCTGCGCTGGTTTCTGCTATTGCCACTACTTTCGGGCTATCTGCTGCTGACCGGGAGTTCCGCTTCTGCCCTGCGGGCTTTCCATATGTGCCTGCTGCTCCTTTATGCCAGCTGGCGCTTCCGCCCTCCCTCGGCATTGAACGGGCTGGGATTCAGTGGGCTGTTGGCGCTGGTTGGCAACCCTCTATATATCCTGCACAGCGGCTTCCTTTATTCTTATCTGATTGTCCTGGTATTGATTTTGGGCTGGCCGGCAATTGGCGAATTCAGAGCCATTCTACAGGAAAAGTCGCGGTGGATTCCACGAAAATATCAGGGCATAATTCGCTTTCACCGTTTGGGCAGCAATCTGGCAACTGCCTTTGCGGGTTCGTTTCTGGCTTGGCTGGGCAGTGCGGGGATCAGTCTTCGCCTCAATGGACAGCTCTGCCTGCTTTCTCCACTGTTGAATCTGCCATTGGGGAGTACCGTTTTTATAATTTTGGCCTTTTGCCCACTCAAATTACTGTTGGGATTCTTTCCAGCCGGGCAAGTACTTTCGGCCAAGCTGGCAGAATTTCTGCTGCATAGCCTGCTGTTCTGGGCTGAAACCGGGGCGGCTTCCCGGCTGACCTGGTATGCCGTCCCCTTCAATAATCAGGAAAATTTCTTGTATCACCTAGCTCTGATCCTCTGGCTATTGACCCTTATGAGCCGAAATCTTCTTCGGCAACCGGGTGAACAGCAGAAAAACACCAGCATTAAAGCATAGCGGCGGCGGAACGAAAGCCAGACCCGCACTACGATCCGCCAGTTTCTTTTTTGTGCAAGATTTTTTTAAGCAACTTATGCCAAGCATTGGGGATGTCTACGTTTGTAGTTCCCTTCAGGCTGCGTCCCCCGCGCGGGTTTAAAACCGATTCTCCGTTCCCGGACAAATCCCCCGGGTGCCGCAGAGCCTGCGGCACCTACTTTGACGACTCCTTTTTCGGGACGAACCCGAATCGCGACCGGAATGCCGGTGAGGACGTTAGAAGTACTCTTCGCAGACTTCCTCCAGGCAGTAGGTCCCTTTCACGACTGGTTCCCGGGCAATCCAACGCCCCTCGGTAAAGTCCGGGATTGCTACCGGCATACTTCCCATGGAGACGGAATCTTCACTAAGGCAAGTAATGGCCATCCAAGCTGCAGTATCGTACACATCGACCGGTGTCTGCTGGTTTTTCTGTACAGATTCCACGAAGGCACGCAACACCAGCCAGTCCATACCGCCATGGCCGCCTTTGACTCCTTCCTGGTGGAACCTTTTCCACAATGGATGTTCATATTGCTCATAGTACTTGCTGATATCTTCCCAAGTATGGGCTTTTTCGCTAAGTCCTTCCAAGTAGATGCCATGCTTATCTTCCATCCAGATGCCTTTGGTTCCCTGCAGCAAGTTGCCGCGACTGTAGGGGCGTGGCAAACTTGTATCATGGAACAGGGTGATGGTTTCCCCATGAGCGCATTTGATAACTGTGGTAACCACATCGCCAAGCGCGAACGGATAGTCCGCCAAATCGTGATCCGCTCCTTTATTTGTTTTTGCCCAGACATTGAGGCCACGCGATTTGGATGCTGTTGAAGTCAGCGAAAGCATCCGATTACCACGGTTGACATTCAAATACTTGGCAATCGGCCCGAGATCATGGGTGGGATAAACATCCCCATTGCGGTGCATATAATTTTCCAGCCGGTAATGACGATTCTCCCGCCCCTGGCAGACTTCCTCCCGCAAATCGTGGCGATAGCCGCCTTCAGCATGGATCAGTTCTCCGAAGAGTCCTTTTTTCACCATGTTTAGAACGGTCATTTCTTCTTGTCCGTAACAACAATTTTCCAGCAGCATGCAGGGTTTTCCAGTACGTTCGGAGGTGCGCACCAGGCTCCAGCATTGTTCGATCGAGGTGGCTCCACCCACTTCGGTGGCGACATATTTACCGGCCTCCATGCCATCCAGGCAGATTTGTGCATGCGAGGTCCAGGAGGATGGCGTAATCAGCGCATCAAGGTTCTTATCCTCCAGCAAGCGACGATAGTCACTGACCGCGAGGGGAACAACTCCGCTGGCGTCCTGCACCTGCTTCGCCGCTTTTTCGAGGCGATCCGGATAGCGGTCACAAACACCAAGCACCTCCACGTCTTCCATCTCCAACAACAGCCCCAGCAATCCACTGCCACGACCGCTGATACCAACCATTGCGATGCGAACTTTATCTTTGCTCATGGAAACTCAAACTCCTTACTGCGTGAATGATTTCAATAGAAGGAAAAAATTAAGCGATACGTTTTGAAGATCAGGGGATCTGCGGGCGGAACGGGTCTCGCATCGAGATTCAGTCGATGACTTCCAATGCAGCCAGAACATTTCCCATGGGGGCGCTGACCTGAACGCCGGCGACCATGCTCCGTATCTGCTGAATCGCTTCGCGTGCAATCCGGATTCCGACGGCCAGCTGTTCTTCCCGGGTTTCGCATTTTTCAATACGCTGAATAATCTGATCCGGTACAACCACGCCGGGCACTTCATTTTTCATAAAAAGAGCATTTCGCAAACTGGCCATCGGCCAGATTCCGGCAATGATCGGGGTCTTCAAGGGCTCCATGGCTTTGATAAAGCGTTCCAGAGCCGCTGGATCAAAAATGGGCTGTGTGGTAATATAATCTGCGCCGGCATCGATCTTACGGTGCAGCCGTTCAATTTCTCGTTGGAAATCGATTGCATTGGGATCGGCCCCCACCCCGATTACTGCAGCGGTCGCAGGGCGGATGGCCTGGCCGCCCAGGTCAATGCCTTGATTCAAATGTTTCTGCAGGCACACCAAGCCAATCGAATCCGTATCAAAAACCCCGGAGGCGAAACCATAGCCGCCGAGTTTAGGGGGATCGCCGGTGATAAAGAGCATGTTATTCAGGCCGCAGGCCGCACAACCGAGCAAGTCCGCCTGCAGCCCCAGATAATTGCGATCCCGGCAACAGACGTGCAATACCGCCTCCAGACCGGTAAGCTCTTGAATTTTCAAAGCGGTAACCAGCGCTGAAAGACGGGGGGCAGCTCGGGGGCCATCCGGGATATTGACGACATCCACGCCATGTTGCATGCAAAGCTTTGCGTTGGCAATCATCTTGCTGGTATCCCAGCCTTTTGGCGGGGTCATTTCCACCGCCTTAATCCATTCGCCCTGAGCCAACTTCCGACCCAGCCGAGACTTTTCGGCAAGACTTTTCCCCGGGCAGGGTATTGTTTTTTCCTGTTCCGGTATCTGGATTTGTATTTCCGGCTTGTTTTTACCAAGAGGTTTAACGGTTCGTGCCAGATCCTGAATATGTTCCGGAGTCGTCCCACAACAGCCGCCAACGCCCCGGACTCCCAGATTGACATAGCGTACCGCATAGGTGCTCAGATATTCCGGGGAACATAGATACAGCTGCCGATTATCCACCTTGTGAGGCGTGCCGGCATTCGGCTGGACAATAATCGGTAAGATGGTACGCTGGCGGGTGGCTTCCAGAGCATCCAGCATCCGAGCCGGCCCCAAACCGCAATTCAGTCCCAAAGCAAAAGGAACCGGCAGGCCGGTTTGCAGCGGCTGCAAGCGATGCGCGATCAGTTCCTCCAGATCTGCACCATCGGGGATCGCATGGGACAGTACAAAGGGGGTTCCGGCGGGCAATTGTGCCATTGCCAAACAGGCTTGCAGGGCAGCCTCACGATCAGGCAGCGTCTCAAAAATCAGGAAATTGGCTCCGCCGGCCAGCAAGGCCGCCGCTTGTTCGGCGAGAATTTCGGCAGCTTCTTCGACCTTGAGTCCTGTTTGCGGGGTGGATCCCAATGGGCCAAGGGAACCCGCCAGCAGAATACGGCGCTGCAGGTTCAGGGAAATTACGCTTTCCTTCATCAATTCCGCGGCCTTCTGATTGATGGCTCCAACCTTGTCGGCCAAGCCGAATTTTTTCAGGGTATAGCGGTTGGCTCCATAAGAATTACTGGTCAATACATCAGCCCCTGCACGCAGATAATCCTGGTGAATTTCCATGACCAGTTGCGGATCAGAGAGGCACAACTCATCATAACACCGGTTGGTAAAAATATGCCGGCGGTAGAGTTCGGTGCCCATGGCTCCATCAAAAATCAGAAGTTCTCGAGAAAAAAGTTCTGTAAGTTCAGCTTTATTCATGGCAGGGATTCAGTGCAAGGGACGCGACAAGCAGCCGCAGCTCTGGAGGATAAAGAAGCAAACGCGGCTGTTTTTTACTGCTGGGCTGCGCGTTCGGCGAAAGAGTGGAAAAGCTTACGGAAAATGGGTGTAATGATCTTGATATCTTCTTGGGTCAAGAAACAGGAAAAGGCAGTGTGGCTGCCATCCAGCGAGGTGCCCATTGTTTTGAGCATTGGCAGTTCAGGGCTGGCATTCTGCATCAAATACATCCGTACCATGCCCATGAAAAATCCATCCAACAGCATAGCCTTTCCCATGTTGGCGGTCTGCGGGGTACTGAATTCCAAACCCAGGCGCAACGCCAAGGTATCACGCGCCTGCAGACTGAAGGTCGCACAGACAATCTCCTCCACAGTCGGAGCAACCGGCGAATCCGGCGCCTTGTTTTGCATCACGGCGCGCATATTGTCATCCGGAGCAAAAAGCATATAAAACTGTGTGTCGGGCGCAATTTTATCACGAGCGTCTTGCATCGCAGATGACAAAGTCGGAGGCGGAATCAGGCGTTTCACCTTCGCTGCCGCCGCCTGCAGTAAACTGGCCTCTCCGATCATCAAAACCTGATTGGCCTGAAAAAACGCGATGGAGCAAGACGGCAAATCCGTCATGGCCGGGTATGAAATCGTCAAGATCTCCTGTTCATCATCAAAAACACAATTCAGGGCGACTTTTTGGTCTTCGGCTTCCTGGCTGACTAGCGCCTTGACTGCCGTAGGTGTCCAAGGGGCGTTCAATTCATAAACCAGCAGATATTTTACCGTTTTATAAGCCGTTTTTGAATCCGCAACAGCGACCGACCAATCCACACAGATTTGCGAACGTTTTACGGCTGAAAAATCACGAATCGGCATTTTTTCCATGACTGCCCGAACCACCTTCATCACCCCGGAAAGCGATTCGTTTTGTTCGGCGCCGGCAGGAATCTCCGGCGTCTTTTCTTTTGAAAATTCAGACCAATACGGTACCAGCAGGGGATTTGCCGCCAAAGCTGCATTTTCACAATAGATCAGTTGCTGGCAATCCGGAAGAATTCCGGCCTTGAAAATCTGTTCCACGCTTGGAGCGCATTCCGCAGCAAAAGCAGCTAGAAAAAGACAGGATAAAAAAAAGCGCATGGGTACCTCTCTAATTCGTGGTTATGGGGCAGAGTTTGTGCCGGTCAGGAAAACTCATGGGAGCCTTCCGTCTCTTTTGCTGGCATTATGACTGCACAAATGCTGTACAAAAACAAGCCAACAATGGAAAATCCAGCCATTTTAAAATTTATCCCTTATTTAGCAGAAATCAACCCAACACCGGCGTTTGATACCCTCCGTTTTTGAGGATGAAACCGAACCGCAAACTGAGGACTGAAGGAGAGGACGCGGGCTATTGCTCGCTTTTGCAAGTTGCAAGTTGGAAATTGCGGGGACGGGGACGGAGGGTAGGAAGCGGGTAGAAGTGTGATCAATTCCTTTCGTGCAACCTTTTTTTTGTTAATTTGCGTTTATTGTCGATTTATGCAATGTTCAAGAGTATATTATATTAAAGTATCGTCCGCAAAGTCATAATTATGGACTTTTCAGGATGCCACATATCCGCACTTATACCCCCACCATGAAACCGCTGAACTGATTTTCTGCATGGACACGCTTGCTGTCAATACCGATCTGCGCATTACGCCACAGGGCATCCTACGGGATGACACGCCTCCCTCGAATGCCGGAAATGGTTTTTTCCTGCTGGAACTTACGCAAAACAACATTGCGAAAGAGGCTGCCGGAAAACTGTATTTTCGCAAATTATTCACGAATTACCTGCGCAAAATCGCCTCGTTCGGGGAGCCGTCCGAAAAGGATCTATCCGGGTTGTATCAACAGGCGAGACCCAATGAAGCCGAAACGGCCTTTCAAGCACTTTCCGCCCCACCAATGACCGGCGCAGAATATTTTGACGGCGTACTGTTATATCACTTTTATCTCGAATTTGAACAGACTCTGCAGACTCAGTTCACCACCTATGCCGGCTCATTCACGGACTTCGTACGCAATCTTTCACCGGCCTGGCGGGATGTCGGCAAAGTAGCTTTTCATCTGGCGGAAAACAAAGGTGATTCCAGCGGAGAATGCCCCTTCGCCTT
>JBAXYW010000117.1:0-10209 GCA_041670605.1 Lentisphaeria bacterium | reverse complement strand
TTTTTCTTTTTTGGGTGTTGCCAGCTTGGAATTTGATACCACTTCCTAGTCGCCCGGTGACTATAAATTGGAACTGCGTGAACTTTTTCCACGGCGAGAGCAAAGTTCCGTCGAAAGCGATTTGTATCATTCCGGTGGACACCACTCACTTTATTGAGCAGATTACTGACCATGGTCGAACCCTGATTTCTTGACAATCAGTTGTTGCTTGACAATCATAAGGAGTGTGTAAGATGAGAAGGAATTTTACTCTTATTGAATTGCTGGTGGTCATCGCAATTATCGCCATTCTGGCCTCAATGCTTTTGCCGGCTTTGAGCAAAGCCAAAGCTAAAGCCATTTCTACTACCTGCCAGTCTAATATGAAACAAGTTTCGATGGCTCTATTTTTTTATATGAATGATTGCGACGAATACCTGCCGCCGCCAGAGACCAATTCAGCAACATCCCATTTTTGGGTAAATGATATGCATTGGGGTGAATATCTGAAGTATTCAGTCAACACCAGTATGCTGCAAGTATACAGTGATATTGTTACTTGTCCCATGTCTGCTTATAAGCATGTTGGCTACTCGGGAACCTACGGTATGCGTCGCTGTGGCCAGACCAACCACTGTTTTCGGATGAATGGCCGGCCTAAATATGTCAGGTCAAACGGTACTTGCGCTTATGAATGGCAGTCAGCGACTGAAATGATTCTGCTTGGTGATACCTGTCAGCGGACTAATCCGCTTTTCCAGCAACGCCTTCTTGATGATAATAATTACGGTCAGGGCGGCTATGGATTGCCTCATTTCCGCCATAGCGGACGTTGTAATATTCTTTTTGGGGACGGACATGTTATGGCTGTCGAAGAAGCAAAGCTTGAAGATTCAGTCAAGAAAGCCAATGATTGGACCTGGTACAGCGGTTATAATGTCATGCGAGGCCGCTGGGTTCCCTGAAGGTCATACTTGCTTCTCTGTTAAGCATCAAGATCCAAGCCAAGTCATTTTTAGCTCGTTTGCTTATATTATCACAGCTCCTAAACATCAACAAACCAAATCAATCTGCTTTAACTGATAATCATCCTTTAATTTCATAATTAACATTTTTTTCATCATCACTAATAGCCTGCCGCTGTCCGCGCAAATAACCCAGAGCATCATTTCGGCGGCAATTTTTCATCTATCGGGACTATTATCACCAAGATTTTGACGCTTGAAATAACAATAGCTACTAAAAAAATAACAGAAATGGAGTCAAAAATGAATCGATTTTTTCTTGTTTGTCTTTTGTGCCTCAGTTGCTTGCCGTGTTTCGCCGTTGCCGGCAGTCTCAAAGCCCCCAGAATCCCCGGAGACCCGCCGAAAATTGACGGTTTTCTGTCTGAATCCTGCTGGCAGGAATTGCTGTGGGAAAGTTCATTTTATCTTTTAGGAAGCGAAAATTCCCCTCAGGCTCAGACGAGATATAAAATTTTTCATGACGATGCCTACATCTATCTCGGGGTTGAAGTCGAGGAAGCCGAGATGGCTAATTTGCGCCAAAAAAAATATTCCAAAGACTCGACTATGATTTGGCTTAATGACTCATTGGAAATCAATTTTGTCCCAGACAAAAAGATTCTCTCTTTTTATAAGATTATTGTTGATGTCAATGGCGTTTTTATTGACATGAAAGCTGTTGATGATAATACCAATACTGAAAAATATTTGCTTATCAATGAGTGGAACAGCGCAGCTCAGATAAAGGTGCGGCGCGATAGCCAACAGTGGTATCTGGAAGCAGCAATTCCACTGGGCGCGATAGAATATACTGAGGCCTCGGACTCGGAATGGCGCTTCAATCTCGGTCGCAATCGTTATACGGTGACACCGGCAGAATTATCGTCGTCTTCACCAATAGCACAAAAAAGTCACATGGTGCCCAAAGCATTCCGGGCCATCGAAATCGCGGATTTTACGCCAGAACGGTTTCTGATCGATATTGATGAAGTCAACACCTCCTTGACCAGAAATGAAACGGGTCAATTCGAATACATGATTTCAACCGTACTGCATAATCACAGCGGTTCTTTTAAAATCTTTAACCTTAAGGCTTGGATGGTAGATGACAAAACTGGAAAAGTCTACCAGAATACCGCGCTGCTGACATTGCCGAAAGGTGAATATAAACAATTTCAGATTTCTCTTGCTCCGGAAACTCCGGGCAAGTATGCCTTGGAATACGAACTTTATGCCAATACCACAAAACCACTGCTGTTAAAAAAACTCAGTAAAGAAATAAGCGTTGAATATCAACCCATTCAGATAAAATTGCTACGCCCATGCTACCGCAATAATATTTATGCCACCATGCCAGATAAAACAATCGAAGCCGATATTGAGTTAGAGGAATTTACCGGCTCGCCTTTAACCGTCACCTTGACCGGTTCCAACGGAGAAGTGGAAAAGACTCTTTTTGAGCGGGCTCAAAAAGTTAATAAAGTTATTTATGCCGGCGAAAAGCTTCCGGATGGAGTATATTTTCTGCGAGTTTCTGGAGGACCAAAAGACAATCCCCTCGTCAAGCAATTGCGGATTCAAAAACTCCCATACCGCAAAGATGAAGTCTGGTTCGATAAAGTTGGCATCACCCATATTGATGGGAAACGTTTCATACCCTTTGGCTGGTATGGCAATCAACCGGAAAAACCCAAGCCTTGGGTGAATTCCATACTGGTACTTACCCCCTTCGCAAACATCGAAGCTGCCCGCCGAACCCATGAAAACTATGCCGCCAGCGGGCAATATCTAATGGCTTTCCCTTTCCAAGAATTGCCCGGTAAATCATGGCAACCCAAAGTCATCTTCAAAGACCCGGAAACCAGAAAAAAAGGACTGACTCCGGAGCAACGCCAGAAAATAGTTGAATATATCACTGGCATTCGGGATGTCGATGGTATGCTGGGATATTATATGGCCGATGAGCCAGAATGTCGGGACAATAACCCGCTTTGGTATGAAGAAGCCCACGCCCTCATTAGTGAATTAGACCCTTACCACCCTTGCATTATGCTGAATTGGGGCCCCAGCGGCATAAAAAAGTTTTATACCGGCTGTGATGTCTTGCTTCCTGACTGCTACCCCCAGTATTTTGAAGATCATTCCACCGGTCATTCCCGCTGGTGCTCTTCCGATTGGGCCAAAGCTTCAACGGCCTTGCGGCCAGCATGGCAAATGCCCTTGATGACTTCCTGGCCAGCTTATTCCAGAGACGGTAAGACCAAAGGGGTGCCACCGGACTACTTTGACCAGCGCAGTCAATTTTTCCAGGCCATCATTCACGATGTCAAGGGATTCAACATGTATTCTTACGCAAGGTCTACCTGGTATTCATCGCTTATTTTTGGGCCTGATGCCATCGGCGAAACCCTTTATCGATTGCGTGATTACCTCCTGCCTAAGACTCAAAAAGATGCTTTGGAAGTTACCTGCGAACCCGTTGCATCTCAGTTTCAGACTGGCTTAAAAATAGAGAATGACAAGATTTGTCTGCTTGCTGTCAACACCTCATTACAAACGCTGACAGTTCATTTCAAACTTAAAGTTAAGGCCGGAAAACAGCTTTATGTGGCCGGCGAGAACAGAAGCATGCAGTTGGCCGGAAATTCGTTCACGGATACCTTTGCTCCCAAAGAAACTCATATATATATCAATAATGAACAAGCTGCCCAAGCAGTGCCATCCGTTGCTGAAACTTGTCGAAAAATTGAAGAACACCAACGCCGACGCAAAAAAGACGGCAATGTCATTGCCGTCGGCGAAATGAAAGACGCTGATTACCTGGAATTTTCCCAAAATAAAATCCCGGATGAAGTGCCGAAATTGATGGCTTCCAGCGATTCTACTTATTATGTCACTACTAAAATAGGCTCCCTTTATTTTCTGCTTGATGGAATTATTGATCCCTTACGGGTTGAAATGTCTTGGTCACCTAAAATCGATGACAAGAATCCTTGGCTCAAGGTCACTCTTCCCAAAACTTCTCCAGTCAAACAAATTAAACTCTATACACCGGAAGCAAACCTGATCGCCGGAAGAATTGTTGCCGGGAATCAGACTGTTGATTTCAAGGACAATACCAGCGACATGATTTCAATTGATCTGAATGGAGATAGGATCGATTCATTCAAACTCGAAATCACCCTGCATAAAAATAAAGAGCCTTGGACCGGAGGAATCAAAAACCGGCTCCTTACCGAAATCGAAGCGTACTGAAACATCAGGGAAACCCCAACCCGAATACTTTGAGGAAAAAGATTATGAAAATTGTTGATTCGTTACCTTTAACAATCATCTTGTTTTCGGCTTTGTCACTGACCGTTTGCGCCGCAGAAGTCCTAGCTCCCCCTTTCCAGGTTGAAACGGACTTGCAAACGGCGGCAATTTTTCCGGTCGGAGCCGAAATTAAGTTCAAAGCATCTCTGACTTATCCCGACAGTTATACTTTTCAAGGCTCAAGTATTTACGCCTATCTATTTAACTTGCCGGGAAATTTTGCTGCAATAACCGGAAAGGAGGTCAAAAAATCGTATGGGCTGAAGTGGGCTTCGGTCGCGATTGAGCCAATGATTTGGCTACCATCGGCCCAAAGACAGCTAAAAGAACAGCTGCGTTCCTTCTCAACTCAAGGCTGGCCGCCGGGTGATTACAGCCTTACCCTTTCATGTTTCCTTCAAGGCAAAAACCGCGACGAAAAACTCCCGGATAAATACATCGTGGCAAGAATGCTCTTCTCACTCGAGTGACTGGCAATCGTAAATTCTTGGGGTGAAATGGCGTCCACAACCTAAAATGTTCCCCCACAGATTACGCAGATAACACAGAATTTTAGATTTTTTTTGCAACTTCTATCCTTTTAGCGTTTATAATTTCAGAGTGCTCATCCTGTTTGTTCTCAACTTCTTGTAGAAATTTTATCGAGTGTGGTTCTTGGCTCTTTAGACTGTTTACATCATATTGAAAGCACAGCATACCATAACCATGGTTTCTCCATGAATTTTGCTGAAGAGGCATAGGGGAAAGCCATAGCCCCGACCACGGAATGTGTTTAAGTTCTTTAACTATGAAATACATTTGACTTTTATACTAAAAGAGTGTAAACTATTTGTTACATCGATTGACAATTTGCGTTGCTTCTGCCGAAATAGCTTTTCTTTAAAAACGTTCCTATCCAGCAATAGTTTTATATATTACTAAAAATACAAGGAGTATTGATGAGATGTTTTCTATGGGGATTATTCAGTTTTTTCTTTTGGGGCTTCTGCCAGCCATTACCGGCCGATGATTTTGCAATCCGCTGTATTCGCGAACAGCCGGTACTGGATGGAGATTTGTCGGATACGGTTTGGCAGCGGCTTTCCTGGCGGGAAGGGTTTATGATTCCCGGTTCGGAGCAGCTGGCAACGGCAGCGACTCGCTTCAAGGTCTATCACAACAATCATGAGCTTTATATCGGGATTGAGTGTGAAGAACCGGAAATGGCGAAAATCGTGGACACTCCGATTTACAGTTCCGGGAGCTCTCATATTTGGATGCACGACAGCATTGAAGTCAATATCCTTCCCCAAGAAAATTTATTAAATTTATACAAATTCATCATTAATAGCCGGGGGGTGACTTGTGCCTTATGGGGTGAAGACGATAATACGGATCGTGCCAACTATGCTTTCAATCAACCCTATGCCAATCATCTTCGCTGCGAAGTCAAACGATATGCGGACAAATGGGTGCTGGAAATGGCATTGCCTTTTGGCGCTATGAATTTTCCCCCTGAGGTTAACTCTCAGTGGCGTTTTAATATCGGACGGAATCGTTATACGGTCAAACCGGCGGAATTGAGTGCATCCTCCCGACTAAGCAAACCGAAAAACCATATGCAGATCCGGGATTTTCAGAAAGTCGAATTGCAGGGCTTTGTGCCCAGCCCCTATCAATGGGAATTTGCCAATTTTGAAACCGGTACGCAACGCCAGGAATCCGGTATGCTGCAATGCCGTTTTGGGCTAGATGTGATCAATCGCAGCGGAGAATTCCGCATTTGCCGTGGGCGGGTTTCTGTGCTTAATCAGGCATCTGAAACGATTGGCCGGGATGAATGGGAATTTGATCTCAGCGATGCCGCTTTCAGTCGTCAGCAACGTCTCTTTGATTTGTCTCAACAGGGGGAATTCTGGCTTGATTTCGAATTAATATCCAGCCAGGGATATCTATTGAAGAAGATGCGGCAACTGGTGGAATTGCGCTATCAGCCCTTGCAAGTCAAAGTCCTTCGTCCGGCTTATCGGAATAATATCTATGCGACCATGCCGGATAAAACGATAGAACTGGAATTGCAGTTGAAAGAATTTATCGGAATCCCTTTGGTAATTACCGCAGAGGGCGAAGGTATACAGGAAAAACTTGCTATCGCTGTCAGCCAGGCGAAAAATCAAATTATTTTCAAGACGGATGCCTGGCCCAATGGACGTTACCAGATCAGCATTGTCGGGCAAACTGACACTCAGCAGTTGCGACAAGTAATCCATATCCGTAAATTACCCTATCAACGCGGCGAAGTTTGGTTGGACGGCGAGGGCGTTGTTCATTATGATGGCAAGCCGCGTTTGCCAATCGGGTGGTATCTGAACAGTCCCCACAATCTCCTGTATGATACGGCGGTCAACAGGACGCATTTCAGAGATTTTGACAGTTTCAGGAATGTGGTTGCTAATCAGGAAGAAGCAGGACGCATAATTATTTATAACCCGTATCAGGAATTTCATCCGGTCAAATATAACAACTGGCGCTGGGAAATCTTCAGAGATCCCGAGGATCGGCGCGGCGGAGTGACTGCTGCGCAGAAGCAGAAAATGAAGGAATTCCTCCCAGAGGCCTCAAAATTGGCTGGGATCATGGGCTGGTATCTGGCGGATGAACCGGAGGGACGCGACCACAATCCCGGCTGGTATGTTGAGATGGTGGAACTGATGCAGGAACTCGATCCTTATCATCCGACCTTTATGTTGAACTGGGGAATCGATGGCATGCGGAAATTTTATAGCGGCTGTGACATTCTGATGCCGGATTGCTATCCACAATTTTTCCACGACGGTAGCACCGGAAAGCCGCTCTGGTGCAGTTCGGAGTGGATGCAGGCGCTGAAACAATTCGGGCGCCCCGGCTGGTTGATGATACAAATTTCACCTTGGCCGGACTTTTCGGCAGATCGGCAGCGCAAAGGTGTGCCGCCGAGTTTTGACGATATCCGCAGCCAATTTTATCAGGCCCTGATTCATGATGCCAAAGGCATCACCATGTATGCATATTTTGATGCTTCCCGTTTTGAATCCGCCCGCTTAGGCAGTGATGCGGTCCTCCGCGAAATCCGAATTCTTGAACCTTTACTACGGCGCAACAGTATTCCCGGAGCAATTCAGTACCAGTCCAAACCCGACGAACGTTTTTTCCAGGTCGCGATGAAAAAGAATGATGGCCTGACAGCTATTATTGCAGTAAATACCTGCCGGGAAACGCGCAAATTGCGCTTCCAGTTGGCTGAAGATATCGGAACGAAACTGTATGTCGCCGGTGAAAATCGCAAGGTCACGCTGCAAGGCAAAGTTTTTACCGATGAGTTTGCGCCTGCAGAAACGCATGTTTATCTCAATGATGCGGCATTGGCAGCTCGAGTTCCAGCACCGGAAGCGGCCCGGCAGGAAATCCAGGCGGCGATTGCCGCCCGGAAAAAACCGGGTAATCGGATCGGTACCGGTGAACTTTTTGCTGGCGATTATCAGGATTTTGGCAATGGTAAATTTTCGCAAGATATGGTGCGTTTATCGGCTTCGACGGAAACTACTACCTATCCTACCAAGAATACCGGTACTTTATACTATCTTTTGGATGGTTTGACGGATCCGACACAGCCCTATTACTCCTGGCAGCCGAAAAAAGACGATGGAGTTCCCTGGCTGGATATCACTTTGCCAGAGGAAATGGAAGTCAAAGAAATGAAGCTTTATTCCGGCTATGATGCTGGCGACCGTCGTCCGCTACTGCAGGCAGCCAGCATCCTGCTGCTGCAGGAAGATGGCTCCTATTCCGTCTTGGCAAGCAATGACCAGTTGCAAGATCTCAGCATGAGCCTGTCATTTACACCGATCAAAACCAAACAGCTGAGGATACGAATCGACCGCTGGCAACCTGAACTGAAAGGCTATCTGCTGACTGAAGTAGAGCTATATTAAGATGCGTTCCGAAAAAGCCTGCAACGGAATGACGACCATAACTCTGAAACTTGAACAGACACCAAAACAGCAGCAGCAAACCTATGCATAAGCTGCATTCAGAAAATCATTCGCACAAACCAGAAACTGGCAGATTGCAATACAGGAAGAAAAAGGAATTTACAATGCAGAAAGCCTCCTGGCATAAAAAAACTTTTCATTTGGCACTTTTCTTTTTTTGTTGTGGTTTGCTGCACTTAAATGCGGCCAGTGATATTATGGTCAAGGCAGAACCCGAAGCCCGGCTTGTGCGGCAGGGCGAAAAAGTACGCCTGCAAGTTGATTTTTCCTTTCCGGAAGACCGCGTTCTTGGAGGATGGATGCTGGGAGCCTATTTGCCATATCTTCCCAAAGCCTTCCCCGAGGCCGCTGGCATAAAGGTCAGTGTCCATAAAGATCCACGCTGGAGCAGCGTCTGCATCAGCGGCTGGCATTGGTTGCAAGGAGAACAACGCCAGCCAGGTCGAAAAATCCTGGAATTTGATACCGCTTCCTGGTCACCCGGTGACTATAAATTGGAACTGCGTGGACTTTTTCGACGGAGAGAGCAAAGTTCCGTCGAAAGCGATTTGTATCATTCTGGTCACTTTTTACTGACCATTGTCGAACCCTGATTTTTTGACAATAAGTTATTGCTTACCAATCTAAAGGAGTGTGTAAGATGAGAAGGAATTTTACTCTTATTGAGTTGTTGGTGGTCATCGCGATTATCGCTATTCTGGCCTCGATGCTTTTGCCGGCTTTGAGCCAAGCTCGGGCGAAAGCGATCGGCAGCACCTGTCAATCAAACCAGAAACAGGTGAATCTTGCGCTTAATTTTTATATGAACGATAATGATGACTGGCTGCCGCCGGTGGTCACCAAATATTCTCCAGCTAACACTTGGCTTTTGCCCATGCATAATGGCTCTTACCTGATCTGGTCAATTAATACCAGTATGCTACAAAGACAGAGTGATATTGTTACTTGTCCAATGCCAGGACTCAAGCATCTTGGATCATACGGCATGCGCATACCATCGCAATATGGTGAAAAATATTGTTATCGTATCTCTGGAAAACCGAAAATGGTGCTGAATGGCGTAAGTAAAAAAGAATGGATTTCTCCCGGTGAAATGATCTTGCTGGGAGACTCAGTGCAACGGATTAATCCCAAAGTTCAGCAGTATCGTATTGATGATAATAATTATGCCCAAGGAGCCTCTGGTCTTCCCCATTTTCGACACTCTGGTCGCTGCAATACCCTATTTGGGGACGGACATGTGGAAGCAGTGGCGGAAGGAAATTTGGGCGATTCCGTTCGGGCAGCCAGTGGTTGGACTTGGTATTCTCAGTTAAATGTCATGAAAGGAGCTTACCCGCAAAATTGACATCACACTCTGTTAATGGCAATCAAAATCGCTGCCATTTTTGACAAGCTCTGGCTCTGTTTTCGAAGAAAACAGAAGAAGCGGATTTTGCTCTACGAAATCCTGATTAAGACTTGGGGTGAACTGGTGCTCACAACCTGTTTTCTAACCGCGAAAGGCACGAAAACACAAAATTTTTTGGATGATGCTCATATGCAGAGACTTTAGCGTGAGTCCACGGTTCGCTTTCAGAACAGGAAAAGTCGCGGGGATCTGCCGTTCTGTTGGCGGTCGCTTGCGACCGCCGGGAGCGGTAGCAGGTTCGGAGCTGGAAGCTCCGGCCACATTCTGGGGAGAATCCGGGGGGAACGGGGAAGCGGGCTGAAACCCGCTGGAGCCACGCAGCCTCAAGGCTGAACTACAAACGTGCCGATCCGACGAATGCGCCTGCCCAGAAATAACCCCATGGCGCAGGGTGGAATCTTTCGGAAACGGGAACGGATCCGGAGCTGGAAGCTCCGGCCACATTCTGGGGAGAATCCGGGGACGGGGAAGCGGGCTGAAACCCGCT
>JBAXYW010000116.1:0-10217 GCA_041670605.1 Lentisphaeria bacterium | reverse complement strand
TAAGGCGTCTTGTGACATCGCCGGCTCCATCCGGAACAGAAGGAATGCGGGTAATCCGAAGTACTCCGTAACGCATGTATAGCTTAACCATGTGCTTGCGTAGACTGACAGAAAATCCAAGTTACCCAACGGACCGTACACGGAACCGGATACTGCCCTTATATCATCGGCAGATATAACGGTGAAATCCTACGGTTTTCCACCACGTTTCTTTACGCCTTGATCAAAAACCGGAACTTTTAGAAGGCGTCTAACACTCCGTTACCGGACAAATCTGTCGAGTACCGCATAGGCTTGCGGCAACTACGTTTGATTTCTCCGTTTCAGGGATCACTGGGTTTCAGAAAAATTTTATAATACGTTTGTTCCAGTTTCCAGACTCCTGGGGAGAAGAAGCCGATCGCAGGCAGGTAAAAAATCAGGGTTCCGGCCAGGTCGAGAACGCCGGTGGTGCTGATCGTCCGTCCGCACCAGGCTTTCTGTGGAATGTATCCCGGCATTTCAACATAAATAGCAAAAGAATGATCTCTGCGGACACGAGTTTTCACAGGAGAAACAAAGTGAGAACCGTCGATGTCCACCTTTGCTCCGGGGGGGATCGTAACGACCGTCAGCTCCTCATGGTGTGGCGCAAAAAGCGAACAACCGCAGGCAAAGTACAGGCAAAAAAAGCAATAGACAGCGACTTGCAGCACTTGTTTCAGCATAATTCAAAAATCCTTCAAGGCAGGTTCTGTGATTTGCTTTTGCGGCAGGGAATCGCGCAGGTAATAAAGGACGCTAATCAAGGCAAAGATCACGATGAGCTGTCCATAATTGACGGCTTGTTTCAACACCCATTCCAACACCGATTGCAAATAGATCGCAATAAGGCCGCCACAAATACCTACCGGCAAATAAAAAAGATCATGCTTTTCATAGATTGCCAAATTACGATAATTCAGCAGGAACATATAGGCAAACCAACATAGCAGTGCGACAAGCGCGAGCCAGCCGCATTCTGCGCCGGTCAACAGATAGACGGTTTCCACAATTCCCCAGTTGACGTCCAGTCCCCGTTCCAATTTTACCTGATCTTCCTCAAGATGGCCGCTATACTCATATGGCGGGCGCATCTTCAAATTCCAATTATTGATACCAACCCCGAGAAATTGATCTTTCATCATACGAACTGCCGCCTCTGCCAGTTCAATCCTAGTGTTTTTTGATTGAATGGCAGCGGTATTGAAGCGACGGATAATCATCGGCAGAAAAAGAAGTGTTGCTGCCATTCCAATCGCCAGAACTAAAACGACAATTTTTAATTTCCGGATACTGAAGCGGTATCTCAGTGAGAGAAAAATGGTTACTGAACAAGCAATCGGATAACAAAAAATAGCTCCCCTGGAATAGCTGACCACTGTCGAAGCCGTGGTAATCATAAAGAGCATGGCAAAGATATAAGACTTCAAGAAACTTCTGCAATTCAACCAGCCGGCCAAGAAGACCGGTCCAATCAGCCCCAGATACATGGCCATACTGTTCTGATGCGGGAAGACTCCTCGAGCCTGCCAGACCCCCCCCCAATATTTATCTTTAACAACCACCAAAAAAGAATATAATACCAAAGCTGCCATACCCCAAATGGCAATTTCAAAATTGCGGGAAGAAAGAAAATAGTTATAAGCAGCAAGAAACAGCAACATCATCATCGCCATTTTCCATAGTTCAAAAAAGGAGATCAGCAGATCATCCGCGTTAACCATGGAAAGAATGGAAAGAAAAAACAGGATAATATATGGCGTCAGACCCGGAGCCAACAGGCTGAATTTAAAGCCGCTCAGTAGCAAGCTCAGACAGATGATCAGAGCCCCAAGATAAACTGCAGAAACCTCCATTCCACGAGCAGTACCCCGATATTCCCTCATGGAAAAAAAGTTTACTGAAGTCGCATCAAAAAAAATTGGGATCACCAGCATAAAAAACAAAACCAGCGTCAACAAGCGCCGGTCCAGTGCGCCAACAAATGCAATAGGGATGATCATCATCAGGAAAAATAAAAAAATTAAAAATTTCAATTCCATTTTTCTGACCGGAAGGACTGAAACGCAGCCTGAAGAAACGCTTTCTCAAAAAGTAAAAAAATGTTTAAAAGAACACAAATGCAGGTGTTTTCATGAAACCGGAGAGCGGACTGCTGGCAGGGGTACGTTGCGCTGTTCCTCTGCTGCACGCGTTCCCCACGGGCAGGTTTTCGTTTTTTATCCCGATAACATTCCAATAGTCGTTTACCGTGTCTTTACGACTTGCAATTTTTAGTCATTTTTCCAGTCTTGCCACCAATGTACCGGCATAACCAGCGCATTGGCCAGCTCTGCAGTAGGCAACAGTTTCCGGATAAAGACGTTGTATCCCGAGATAGCATCTTTTGGAATATAAACAATATCCCCTGCTTCCAGCGGGACATTCGGCTTCTCTCCTAGAAAAATCGCCTGCAGGTCTGCCCGGTAGAATTTCAGATTTCCCATGCCTCCGCGCATGATTACAGCATATTCCCAGTGTTCGTCCTCCAGACCACCCGCATTGCTGATTGCCTCAATCAGCCCCATGCCGGGATTCCAGAGCTGGAAGCGGGGAGTGCGCACTTCACCGAAAACCGAAACCATTTGTTCGGTACGGGCAGCAATATGGATATAATCGCCTTTCTGCATACGAATATTATGCATGGGGTTGCCCCGTATAATGGCTTCCGAAAAATCGATTGGTAAAATTTCTGTTCCGCGCACAAAGTAGGAATTTTTGAAATCATAACTTTCGAGATCCCGGCCATCAAAGAGGCGGTAGGATCCACCACCCGCTTGGGCGAACAAATCCGCCAGCTTCACATTGCCATGCACCGAGTAAACACCGGTATGAAGTACGGCTCCACTAATGGTTGCAGTCTGCGACCGAATTTCCGTGGGTAGAATTCCGACCACTGGATTTTTGATATATTTTGACAGGGCATCCTGTACTTGTTCCACGGCCTGTGGGATGGTCAATCCGGAAACTTTGATCTGTCCGACAAACATCAGGGCGATATAGCCATCCGGGGTGACAGGCGAAACCACATCAAGATCAGGATTATTATAAACCTTGATCGTGAAAAGGTCTCCAGCATCAATAAAATATTCCGGATAGGGTGCACTAGCGATTTCTTTCAGGCGATTCTCCCTGCGGGTGATTTCCTCCGGCAACATTTTGGATTCTTCCAGCATTTGCGTCGAGGCATCCGGCAGGGATTCATAAACATGTTTGCATCCGGACGAAAGCAGCAATCCTGAAAATAGCAGAGCCAGGAGGGGGAAAAGCCTTTGATTACTTCCAATCATTTTTTTTCACTCCTGTGAAAATACAACAAAGTTGACTGGCTAGGTCATTTTTTATCTTTCCCAGCAGACGGAGCACGCTACGTGGTGTTGTCTTGAAGCCAAACAAAAGCAAGCAGCAATCCGAAAAATCCGTCAATTGTTGGAAAATGAGTTCCTGGCCATTCAGAGCCGTTTTTCGGCTGATAACAATAAGATCGTAATGTTTTTTCAGGAGATTGACATCCCGGGTGAGGATTTCGATTTCGGAGTTGAGCAGCAGATTAGGATTATTAATGCTGAAGAACCCCAGTCCGGGGTTTTTCTTTTCCACGGCCAGCAGTTCTTCTTCCCATTTTCCCGGATTGCTTTCAATGGTTGAGGCATTCGGATCCTTCTGGAGATTCGCATAGGAATCACAAATCAGATTAAAATGCCGCATCCCATTCATAGCGAAATTAATATTCATCAGGGCACGAATTTTCTCTTGGGAGACGGTTCCAACAAACCCGGCTTCAAAAAGGATTTTTCCGTCACCCAAATAATCTTTCAATTTAAAAAACAAGTCATGCGAAATTTCCAACAGATGATCCTCATCCAAAGAACTCGTTTCACTGTTGGGGAAGCCTCCCAGGCAGTCAATATTAGTCAACAAAGAAATTTCATTCATAAATTCAATTTTTCCCCAGAAAAAAGAGGCTCCGACCCAGAGCAGAGCCATATTGAAGACAAAGAGACCGGCGAGAAACAAAGCGATAATGGTTTTTTTCAGCAAGTTGCTTTGCGTTGACTCCGCAGAACTGGCGGGTTCCAGAACGATCAATTCCTGCGGAACAGAAGCGAGCAAGGTTTTCAGAAGCGGGATATCCAAATCTGCTTTTTTCATTGCATTTTTGACGGAATTAATTTTATTATTGAGTTTATTCTCTTCCGCTATGGCGACCAGGAGATTCTCGGACTGTTTATTATTTTGCTTAAGTTCCTGTTCGGCGATCTGGTACTGCTGGGATAATAAGCCCAGTTCTTTGGTAAACAAAAGCTTATTTTCCTTCAGTTGCCGGAGTGTATAGGGAATCTCTGGGTCTAGGGAGGAAAGATTTTTTTCTTTGATAAAGGCCTCTTTCTGCTCGCTTATCAGCTGTAATTCCGCCATATTTGCCTTGACTTTCGGATTCTGGTCAGTAAACAACTGGCGGGCTTTCAGTAAATCCCGATTCAGACGCTCTTGTTCGGCAGAATAATAACTGATGGTATCGAGATAATCCTGTGTATTCGGATCGATGTCTTTCAATTTTTCATTAATATCCGCCAAATCCATCTGCAAATTGGCAATTTTGACTTTTAGTTCAATCAGGACATAAACTTGTCTGCTGATCATTTCCCGCAGTGTATTAATTTGCTGTTCCGGCGTAGACAAACTGACTGGATCGAGCAATTTCTGCATTTCCATTTCGTATTCGGCCACTTCTTTGAGTCCGACCTCTTTCTGTTTTTGCAGATAATCCAGCCGTTCGGTCAGATCGCCGATGCGGAATTTCTGAAATTCAGTAACTACTAGGGAGACAACAGCTCGGTTCAATTCCAGTGCCTTTTCCGCCGTTTTGCCTTTCGTGGAAATCAGGAAAAAGTTCGATTTATTCTGTACTGGAAGCACTTCGATCAGCTTTTCCAGAGCGCTTTCCTGGCCCGGTGACATGCCCAGCTTGGCCGCCACTGCTCTACGGATATTGCTGCGGGTAAACAGCTCTACGACCAGCTTCGCATCCAAGGAACTATACTGTTTAATCTCTTGCGGATTATATACTAGACTCGTATAAGCGACAAAACGGTCGGGCTTGCTGAGTACTTGTTGCCAAAAAAAAGATTCCAGCAGGGCAAATAGGACAATAAAAAAAACAATAAAATAAGGGATTTTTTTAGCGAAGATTGCCAGAGAAATTTTCTGTGCTTTTAAAGGATCAAGGTCGCTTCCTTCATAATCCTGAAAGTTTTCATTTGCTGCTAATTCTGCCTGCATATAATTCTTCCATGATCAATTAAATACCCCCCAGTGTTTTACAAAGTCTCGATAGGACTTGGCAAATCGAAAAAAAACGAAATTAATATAGTTTCCATCGATCGGCTTTTCAAATAGGAAATCGCATAATTCCAGCAATACTCGCAGCAGGGGCAAGGTCGTCAGTTGTCTCAGGGGCCATGGGTGTCCGGTCTTCAACAGCCAACGCAGTGCATTTTTCAAAGGATTACCATATTTAAAATGTGGCGAATTCAGAAAAAGTTGTTGAATTTCGATGACGTTCTGTACCGAAGAGCCGCAGTGCTTGACAAGCGTGTCGTGGAGGCTTTGCTGCCAGAGTTGGCGTACTTGTTCGCATCGAAACAGCAAATCCGTCGAGAAATCGGGTTGCGGCAGAGCTTTAAAAGCCAGCGATTGGGCGTACCATTCAGGAAGTTCAGGGAGCCGTTGCTGTTGCAATTCTTTCAGAGCTACCAGCCGTTCGCTGCTTTTCCAGCAATAACGATGTTGTATCAGCAACAGGGCATCTCCGCAGCCTAAAACCGTTTTATGCAGATTCCGAACGGCGAAATCACGTTGTTCGTCATTCATACCTTCAGCAGACAAAATACGCTCTGCAGCAAACAACAGACCAGCACCACGATTCAACAACAAACGGAACCCTTCCAGTACAGACAAGTCTTCTACTCGCAGACGAGGCAACCCCTGCAGCACATCGGTCTCACCGAAAATTTGCTGATGTCCCCGCAACAATTCTTGAAACATCAAGGTATCACGAATTCTGGCAAGCCCGGCTGGTGTTTTCGCGGAGGAGAATTCCACTTCGACCTGTAGCATTTCTGTCCACTTGTACTGCAGCTTCTGCAAGGCACGATTGATACGTCGGCAATGCCAGAAGTTTCTGCCGACGACAAACAAGTCCAAATCGTTATACAGGCCTCTTGTACCATCCGCCTTCAGAGCGACTCCTCCATCACCTCGGCCATAGCCACCGCCCAAATACACAGCCATCGGGTGTTCTTCCGGTGGCAATGCCGCCATATCCGCAGCGATTCCAGCCAGTGCACTGGCCAATTTTTTTTCGACCGCCGCGTCTGCGATTTGGGTAAAATGGAAAGCTGTCATTGTTTCATTTAACGGGGAGAATCATCCGATCGCATGACATCTGTGACGAACAAGCGATTAATCAAAGATTTAATAATGATGGACAAACGCATGTAGAAATTATTATGCAGACGAAAATAACTGTCATCCAACGCACGTTGAACCTCGTTGCGAGCAAGTGAAAAACTATCCGAATATGAAAACACGGCAGAGTTTTCCGGGAGAACGGAATTGCCTACCAACAGCCGACGAAACGCTAAAACCCTCAGCAACCCGGGATACCGATCCAAAGATAATTTTTGGAACAAACGGCTGTTTTTACCAAAAAACCACTTGCAGAAGCGGGCAAGCAGATAGAGTGGGGTCATACAGAAAACCAGCAGGAAAGCCAGCAGAAAGTCCGCCAAATAGACGGCATCCAGATTCCAGATATTTCTCATAACGCTGACAAAACAATCCTCTTCGATCAGAATAAAAGCCTCTGTAAAAGGATCGATAATACGCTGAGCACTGACAATTTTATTGACCAGTTCCATGCCTTCGCCAATAAAGGAATGGTCAAAAATGATGCAGGACTTCAAATAGCAATTATTGTCGACGATGACATTTTGGCCAATGATGACTTCTCCAGCCAGCTCACAATCTCGTTGCAGCAAAACATTATCGCCCAGTAGAACTGGCGCTGCAATATTGACATTGGGCATAATGACATCATTCATGCCGGTAAAGACTCCGTCTTCGACCTTGTAGGCCGGCAAGGTGTAATTCGCTTCCTGGTGCAACACCCGAAAATTAAGGTAAAAGTAATCTTGAATGGAATTGATCGGGGTGACTTCGAGAGGCAAGCGACAAATACGGCCATTTTTATAAAGGAAAACCCCTTCACCGGTATGATCATCCTCCTGAATACTTGCGAAACTAATGGTATTGATTGTCCGAATATCATAATGCACAAAGAGGAATCCGGAAATGATCAGCAGGGGATCCTTCCCACAGTAATCACTATGACGGAGCAGTAACTGCTGCAGATCGCGGCCAGACTGTCCCCCACGATAATCAATTGTCAGGGGCCATTTATTCATCGCCTGCAGGTTTTGCGACCACTGCAGGTCAAAGTTAAAATCGATAATACGGACAGATTCCAAGCCCAACTTGCTGCACAAATCCAGATAATATTCTGCCAAAGGCTTGCCAGCCACTGGTAGAGTATACAGACTGCAATCCGGGAAAAAATTTTCTGCCCAGCTGCTGGCCGCCGTATTGATATTGAAAATTCCTCTCATGCTGTTCAGTATGCTCCCCGCCCAATAAATATTGCCGGTATGGTTTTAAAAAGGATCCAGAGATCCTGCAAAAGTCCTTTGCTGGCAATGTATTCCTTGTCCAGTTCGACTTGTTCCTGGAAAGATGTTTCACTGCGTCCGGAGGTTTGCCAGATACAAGTAATTCCGGGACAGACATTGAGCCGTTTGCGGTCTTCAAGAGTATACTTTTTCACTTCGGAAGGGAGAGGGGGGCGCGGGCCGACCAAGCTCATATCGCCGAGCAGGACATTGAACAACTGGGGCAACTCATCGATGCTGAATTTGCGCATCAATCGCCCAACTCTGGTTACCCGGGGATCATTCTTCATTTTGAAAAGAACACCGTCTACGGATTCATTATATTTTAACAAGTCTTTTTTCAGGGTATCGGCATTAAAACACATTGAGCGAAATTTCAGAAAATTAAAATGCCGTCCATACTGGCCAACCCTGATTTGCTGATAAATGATCGGCCCTTTTGAGTCCAATTTGATAAGAATTGCCATCAATATCAGGAAAGGAGATAATAAAATAATTCCGAACAAGGAGACAAAGAAATCAAAATACCGTTTCAAACGGTTTGACAAAGCGATCGTCAGATTCCAAACCAACATTTTAAAATTATGACGACGCCCGCCAAGCATCCTCCGTTGCAAGGCACGCAGAATCAATTCATTGTCGTGTATTGTTATTTTCTCTGGCATCGCTAGATCCCAACGCATTTGCGGGAAAGATTCGCATTTTCCCTCTGAACAAACGAGCGCACCTCCCCTAAAATGCAAAAGAGCCGGTATTTCCAAAGCAAGCTTGTTTTCAGTCTTCGGGGCACAACTCGGTTGCTGCAGAACTCAAGAGGCGGAGAATTTCTTCGACCTCAGTGAAGTTTGATGTTTGCGCTGCGCTTTCCAGGCTCAGGCAGAGCTGATAGACTTTTTCATGTCCCACATTCCCAGAACAGCCTTTCAGAGAATGAGCCGCCCGATATAAGCCATCCGAGTCTGTTTGTGCCAAACAACGCAAAAATTTTATCTGATATCCTCGAAAGGTCTCACAATACTCCTGCAGCAATTCGGAGATGATCTCCGGATCATCAATCCCGAGATTTTCTTTTATGTAAGTAAAAAGCTCATTTCTTGTAGTCATCTGCGCTTCCTCTATTTCATTTCCAAGCCAGTTTGTTCTTCACTCACCACAAACGTAGTTTCATTCATTCCCCAATAATGTTCCCGTGTAATTGTTTCAGCAATCTGCAGGATGATGGGCAATCCCCTGCCACTCATGTTCCGTTGTTCATTCAATTCATTCAGCAGAGTATCGGCGTCTTTGCCGGACAAGCCCTCCTGATAATCCCAAAATTTTCCATGATCAATGACATTGATCAGAAGCCGCTTTTCCTCGAGGATCACTCGTAAAATGATTCCTTTGCGTTGTGCCTGATTTTTTCCCAGCCCATGTTTGACGACATTGGTCAGAAATTCACTCAACAGAATTTCCACTCTTCCGGACCAATGCAGATTTCCCGTCCTCTCGCAAAGGATTCTGGCGATATCGGCAACGGCTTCTTCGATTTCCAAGATGCTCGCCGGAATATAGCGAAACAGGGTTGTCCCCCCGGAAAGATTGTTTTTTTTGATCGCGAAAAGGAAGATATCATCGGACGGATAATCATAGCCAATTTGTTCGATCGCATTTCGAAGCCGGTAAGGAATGGAGATGACATTGGCATTTTTACTTAAGGATGCAATCAATGGTAACAGAGCCTCTTCTCCCAGAAAATCATCCGGGTTGCTTTTCGATCCGATGTCCAGCAGGCCGTCGGTATAAGCAATAAATACCGTTTCATCCGAAAAGTCGACCGTGATATTATCCTTCTCCGTGTATTGTGTTTTATTGGATATCCCCAAAGGCAGGTTTCCGCGTTTTTCAGGATTGATGTCACGAATTTCTGAAGACTCGGCATCGAGGCAAATAATCCCAGGATGACCTGCAGTTTGATAAACGAGCTGATTGATGCGAAAATCCCAGATCGCCACCAGGCAGGTCATATAACTACTCACGCCAAACTGATTGCAAAGAAAGTCATTCAACTCCGCTAGAATTTTGTGTACCTGGATATCTGTGATGGATTGCCCGAACCCCAGGCGTTTGATCAGAGTTTGAATAGGCGACATACAAAGAGCAGCGTGAATGCCGTGTCCGGCGACATCGCCGATCACCCCAAGGCAACGATCATTGCCCAGATCAATCCATTCAAAAAGGTCTCCACTGACTTTATACATCGGCTCATACAGATAAGAAGCCGCATAACCCGGCGTCAGCAAACACCAGTCCGGCAACATCATAAGCTGTACCTGGCTGGCCAAGGTCAAGTCTTCATCAATGCTTTTCTGCAAGACAGCAACATCATCAATACTTTTATACGTCGCCAAACCCTGATGCAAAATATCCAAAAGCGTTTTCTTGCTG
>JBAXYW010000115.1:0-10237 GCA_041670605.1 Lentisphaeria bacterium | reverse complement strand
GTTTCATCGGTAAAAATTCCGGGCACCACGTTGCCGAACTTGTCACCAAGATACTCGAGGTATTTTTCGTGGGTCAGTCGAATAAAGGCCTGCACGCATTCTGGGTTCAGATTATCCGGGATATAACGGTATTTCGAGCCTTCCACCGTAACTGCACTGACGACATAGACTTTCCAGCCGGACGGCAGTTCAGTCTGCAGCTGCAGGTGCGGAAAAAAAGTTTCGGCCCGGTAATGCGGATATTCGCAATTACCATAGAGATGAACATAATACGGGCTACGCCAGAGAGTATGGAAAAAATCGGTCCTCAGCACTCCGACGTCGTGAAAAAGATCGCGGCTTTCCAGTACATTACCTGCCTCATCGCAGCACACCGCCAGAGCTTCCAGAAGTCGTCCTTCGCCGAGATCGGCATCCACTCTGCCGGCGGCATCGGGTTCCAACTCTTGAAAAACCAGACCGCGGGCAGCAAATTCTGGATTATCCAGGAAAATCCGTCCACCAGCTGGTCCGGAGGGAAAGGGGTCTTCATCATAAAGCCAAGCTTGTAACCCTAATTTTTCTGCTTCGACAACGATCCAGCGGATTATTTCAAACCATTGGCGGGAGCCATATGGGGTCAACAAACCCGCCCTGGGGTGCATGAAAAAGGCGCGGATGCCCTGTTGCTTCATCAATTCAAGCTGTCGCTTTAATTCTACTTTTTCCAACTGATGATTGAGGAACCAAAAGGGAGCTGGATAGTAATCCTGTACCTGAAGAGCTTGCTCGACCATAATTTTTCCCGTTTCGTTTTATGGAATCGCTACTTCCCGTTTTTCCACTACAAAGCCATAGCTCTGGCCGGCGCGGGCTGGCCAGCTTTGCCCAGAATGAAAGATGCCTTGGATGGACCCAGCGATAGCGCGCAACTGTTGTCCTGCTGGCAGTAACACAGCTTTTGGGCCAGATGTCTTCGCATGTAAAAATACTACGTCATTGCCAATATGCATCGGATCACCGGCTTCAGCATTGTAAATATGCACCCCAGCCTCTCCGGCAATCTGCCGCAAAATTGAGACTGGTAAATGCATCAGACTGCTGTAGTAATGGTGGATCCCCCGGCTGTTCCAAGATACCAGAGCAGGTTCTCCTGCTTCGTTACGTCCGAGCACACTACTAAAACCACTTTTCGGCCAAAACCAGGGACCGGAATGAACAGGATTTCGGTAGCTTTGCAAAGGCCAGCCGGGAACAAATTTTATTTGTGGGCTGTAAAGGCGTGTTTCCATCGTTACTTCAATCCCAAGAAGTTGGCTGATCGCATCGGCGGAAGGTCCCCGCTCTGGATAGAAAGCGCCTGGGGCGTAGAGCCAGAGAACCGTTGCTTTTTCACGTTCAAAGCGCTGCAGCAACTGTGCTCGCTCTTCTGTAGTAAGCACAAACAGATTGGTTATGATATAAAACTTGTGCGGTGGCAACAGGGATTCCTCCAGCAAATCCGCCAGAAGGACATGTCGGAATGGGGCCGCAATTTCATTGCCGCGACGCGCCAATTCGGCAATCAGAGCACGATGAGAGCCATCACCGGCATTATGCTTGACGTAAAACGCGCTTTTCTGATCGCTAACGATACAGATTTCAACCGGCGTATAACCCTGAACCGGGGGTAACGAACGGTAACAGTCGAGTTGTTCCCGGATCAGCTCAAGAAGTACTTTTTCCCTGAACCAACGCTCATACATTTCCATCCAATGTGTGCCGAGGCCGCGGGAAAGCGCCATGCCGAAAGCCCGATTCATCGCTCCTACACTTTGTTCCACAGTGCTTAATTGACCATTCCGGATCTCGTAGTTGCTGTTTTCGCCAAAGGTACGCAAATCCTGTTCGACAATCACCAGTTTGCCATGCGAGGTATAAGACTCTGCCGCTTGCATCGGACTATCATTCATACCAGGATAACGCCAGGTATAATACGATGGAGCCCAGACCAAGTCAATGTACGGAGACCGGGCCGTCTCTTCAATGCCGAGATGACCCACCGTCTGCAGACGGTTGAAAATATTGCTGAAGGCAATCAAATAACCGTAATATGCCCCAACCAGTAATTTTCCCTGACTTTCCTCTTTGACAACCTGCCCAAAAGCGATGATGGCTTCCGCAATTGCCCGGTTGCGAAAGGCAAACCAATCGATCAAGCGCATGTCTTTTTCTGGCTGCAGCATTGTCAACAGGCTGCCGGCATCCTGTTCTTCCGGAGCCGGCATGCGGATTTCATCAAAGGTCAAACCGGGCTGTTTCCAGGCCTGGGCAAGCTGCTCATCGCTGTTATATTTTTCCTTCAGATAACTGCGGAAGGTCTGATAATCCGCCTTGGAAAAGCCGCTGCGGGCAGGCTGATTATGGCCATCGCTATAGCTCCAAAACCATTCCGAATTCCAGCCCTCGGAAATTCCGATACCGATGACCCGATCCGCAGACGGAGAATTCCGCAGAAATTGCAACAGTGCCCGCAACGCAACAGCAGCATCCTGCAGATATTTTTTGGAGGCCAGAGCCTGCCGGTCTTTCTGCTGGTGAAGAGGCTTATCCCCATAATAACGGGTTGTGTCATCGGGATTTTTTTTCACCCACCATTCCGGCATGACGCATTTCACAATGATGATTTGATACAAGTCCGGGGCATTGACGGCAAGCACTTCCTGACAACGCTGCAGAGAACGGAAGTCAAAACGGCCTTCTTCCGGCCAAAAATCATCCATTGAAGTGCTAAAGCGAAGCACTTGCGAGCCGGATTGAACCGCATTCTGCACTAGAAAATCGCGGATGTCGGGTTCGTTCCGGAAAGAGCCCGGCAGATCATAGTAGATCGGAGCCAGTTTTTTGCCATCGGCAACGAACCAGGCCCGGCTCCCGGCACCAACGATACGTACCTCCGGAAAATCCTTTTGGGGGCTTGACTGAGCAAGCAATTTTCCCACTGCCAGATTATTTTCCACCTGGAGGTATTCGGTATCAAGGAAGATTTCTCCCTCGCAATCATACTGTGTTGGCAAATGGTACTTGACTTCGATCCTTTGCCCAGGAAGCCAGTTTCCGGTTGAAGGTTCAATTCGAGCTGACAGTATTTTCGTCTGACCATCCCGGGTCTGAATTCTGAACTGGAGCTTCGAGCTGTCCACTGCAGGAGCCTGCAATACTTTGGCAACAAAACTTCGGTTGTGAAAAGTCTGAATTTGAATTTTACCGATCGGACCGACATAGCGGTAATTGACTCGGGTTCCCCAGGGGGCAACCGGTACCTCGCCCAGCACCATCACCGGCTGATTGAATTCCTGTGGCAAACGCTCACTTCCTACCTGACAGCGCCATTGGGCGTCACTGACGATGTACTCAATTTCAGCCTGTTTTTTCAGGTAGAGATCGCACAGCATACCACCCCAAGCCTGTACGTTATGCACCCGCAACACCAGAGAATTCTTGCCCAGCTGAAGATGTTCAGTCAAAGAAAAACGTTTTGCCTCAGTCCAGTCTTGATTGAGCCCCAGGCTTTTGCCATTGACAAAAACTTCGACAATATCATCCCCGGTTGCGACCAGAGTCGCATCCTCGGGAATCTGCTCCACTTCGATTTCTCGAAAAAACCAGACATTGGTATTGTTTGGGCCGAAGCCATTCTGACACCAGATCCAGCTGCCGCGCCAGCTAGCCGGTGGAACATTAAGACGCGGCAAGTTTTCTAGAGTCAACACGGGATATCCCTGTTGTGGCGCTTTGAGCAGATGGACAGTAGCACTGACCGTACGTTCAGGAGTCTGAAGTTCCAACTCCTGCTGCCCGGCGACAAGTGTTGTCGTTGCCAACACTTGCCAATTCCGATCCCGGAAAGTTAATTCCAAGCCGGGGTTGTGCCCATTTTTCCAGCTTAACCGATAGATTCCACGAGGACGTATCGATTCCAGAGCATAAGATTGCCCCAGTTGCAGTGAATCAGCAAAAGGGAGGTGATTGATTTCCGGGATTGCGCTCAAGCGCGCCAAGGCGATGTTGCAGCTCTGGGCTTGCCAGCTCAGTTTGATGGTATGGACTTTACCACGCCAAGCAGGGTCTTCCGACAGAGAGAAAAGCAGATTATGCCATTCTCCATCAGGAATGGAAGTGACCCCCAGATACGAACTATAGCTTTGCTCATTTTCCTCCGCTGTAAAATCCAGGCGCAAATATCCGCCTTCGTCTGAGGCTCGGAAACGGACTTGGATCGCTTTGATCTCAGCCGCCGTCCAGTCCAGATTTTCACAGGAAAAACCGCCATTGGGGCCAGCAAGAATTTCAAGACTGTCCGGATCGTCGAATATTTGCAGGGCGCCATGTGGTTTCCAATGCTCCTGCAGATCTGCGGCCTTGAAATCCAGCGCGCAAAGCCGGTCGTTTTGCTGCAAGCGTACAAATTCGTCTTCCGATAGTTCCTGCAGCAGAATTTGCTGAAGACGCACCTTTCCCGGACCGCGGACAACCAGATGCGGTCGCAGTTGCTTTTCGTCCGCTGAAGCGGTAAAAAGATATTGCAAAACTTCAGGCTGACCGCTCGATTTCCTGGCCTGAATGGAAGGATATGGAGTTCTGCTGCCGCCCGGCATGGAAAGCATCAAGGAGGCGCTGCCAGTTCCCTGCAGGCAAGTCAAAGCCATCTGCACCCGATAATGCTTTCCGGCTATGATCTCAAGGTCTTTCTTTGGAACGAGCGCCAGATACCCGCTCGCATTGCTCATTTCTACCTCATATTCCCTGTCGATCTTTTGCACAGTTCCCTCGCCACCTAGATTCTTACGCAAAACCCACTGCAAATCCGGTCGCTCGAGAAGATTTTCGGAAGGCTGGTATTCCTGCAGGAAAAGCGTTCGCAATTGTACTTTCCCCTGCCCTTTCAAACAGAAATGAATTCGTAGCTGCGTTTCCTTTTCGCGGGCAGTAAAAAGAAGGCTCAAGGTCTGATCCTCACCAGTAACGTTTTGTGCTTCAGAGCAAGGAAACGGAGTGCGTGGCTCCGGCCCTGGAAATGATATCATCAGAAAAGCCTGCAAATCCGCACTGGAACCGCGAAATGCGGCTGTCAGCTCATACGTTTTTCCGGGACGGACCGCCACTTCATCGCCACCACAGTGAAAAAAAAGATGGCCAAGAGAATTCTCCTTGTTGATTTCAACAAGTCCGGGCACCTCTGAATGCACATTCCCGACGGCCCCATCAACCTGCTGCAAACGCCATTGTTGCTGCAAAAGAAGATTCGCATTGGCCAGCTGCGAAAAGAAAAGGTTCAACAATAGCGACAAAGCAAGACAGCGATAAAGACTTCGAAACATAATTCCTCCTTAGCAAAGTGGATTTCCCCGCCCGATGATTGTTGGTGGACTGGAAACGTTCGGGATTTGTATTGGGAGCTTCTATTGGTTTTTTAATCCGCTGGGGCGCCACGTTTGAAATGGTCGCGTTTCTTAAAGCCATCCGTGGTGTATGCTTCAAAGGAATACACCGCTGAGGCATGACCGTCAACCCAGAGGACATTTCCATATCCGCTATGCCGACTGATGGCATGCCCATTAAAGCTGTCGATGATGTGGAAGGGAGCCGTGGGCGCTGCCGCCATTTTGCTTTCACCAAGAAATACTTTGATCGCGGGGTTTTTGATCTTTTCCGGGCTGCCGGGAGTAATCGCGGCGACGTTGGCGGGGAAATTACCGCCGCGAGCATACCAATCGTCCGTCACCCCAAGCGTATTGATGCCATAGTGCACATAGTTGAAAATCCAGGCGTTGGCGGCATTATTGAAGTTCTTTGACCAGGCATTCCTCTGGTCATATACGGATGGGGTCGGTCGGCATTCCGGACATTCAAACAATTTGAAATCCTGAAGATAACGATTGTTGGCCAACAACCAACCCCAGCTGTTGGTATTGCCAGCATTGATTGAAGTGGGTGGAAAATACCGAAAATCATCCAAATACAGGGTCAGCAGAAGATTGTGCTGACGCAGATTGTTGACACACTGCACGGCACGGGCTTTGGCTCGGGCTTTGCCCAAAGCCGGCAACAGCATGGATGCTAAAATCGCGATGATGGCAATCACGACCAGCAGCTCAATTAACGTAAAAAAATGTTTTTTTCTCATCGTTGCATTCCTTTTTGTGAGATTTGTGGCCAGGAAACTACATTCATCATAGTTGTTGTCTGAATGAACTGAAAATAAAACGGGATGACCGGACGAATGGCAGTTGGCTTTCGGACATCGGACTAACTAACAAAACGCAGTTGGTAGGAACCGCTTTCCACCTTAAGTTCCTGCACCCGTTGCGTTGGAAAAGTCCCAGGCGCTACCAGCTCGGCCTGGTTAAGGAAAATCCGGGTAGCCGGTATTTTCGGCAGTAGAATTCTGGCCTGACTGTTGGGTGGCACCACCACAGTCCACACAAAACCACCGTTCTCATAACGCCAATGACTTTCTGCTTTCCCGTAGGGAGTCAGCAAGGAAAAATCGACAAATTTCAGACGTGGATCCGGTTCGACGGCAAAAAGCAGAAGACGTCCACCCGGCGCAGCCTCATCGTAATCAATGCCGCCGGCCTTGGCAGCGATCCACTCCAGCACCGCACCATAGGCGTAATGATTAAAGGAGTTCATATTGACATTGCCAAAGCCTTTTTCCAGAGTGTAGGAATCCCAGCGTTCCCAAATGGTGGTTGCGCCCTGTTGAACTGAAAATAGCCAAGAGGGCCAGGCTTCCTGTAACAGCAGTTCATACGCCAGATCGTTGTGCTGCTGTTCACTGAGCGTCTGCAACAACCAGGCCGTGCCGACGAAACCAGTACTTAAGCGGCAACCATTTTTCTGCAACAGATCGGCCAACAACTCCCGGTTAACAGGCACCTGTTCCGCATCTAAAAGCCCAAAATGCAAGGCCAGAACGCAGGAAGTCTGATTGCGAATTTTCAGGCACTGATCTGCTCCGATAAAGGTGCGTTGAAAAGCGGCGCAAACCTCTTGTCGCAACTGCTGATATCGCCGGACATCTTCCGGCAGCTGTAGAATTTCGGCACTGCGGCTCAGGATCTGACATCCATAGGCCAGCATAGCGGTTCCAATCAATTCCGATGGGGTTTCGATCAGATCGGGTGCCAGCCAATCGCCAAAGGAGGTCGCCGGACGGATAAAACCCGTTGCAGTATCGAGCTGATACTGCAACCATTTTTGCATGGCGGGATAACATTCCTGCAGGATTTGGGCATCCCCATAACGGCGATAAATAATCCAGGGACAAGCCATCATCGCATCGGCCCAAACGGCAGCCCCGAAGGAACTCTTCAGGATATCCGGAGCAATGCAGGGGACAGCGCCATCCTCGCGCTGGGCTTCCCGTAAATCCCGTAGCCATTTGTGAAAGAAGGCCGCAATATCCATGTTGATCGCCGCGGCTCCGGCAAAGACATGCGCATCTCCGGTCCAACCGAGACGTTCATCCCGCTGCGGGCAATCTGTTGGAATATCAAAAAAATTGCCTTTCTGCCCCCACAGAACATTCTGATACAAGCGTTCCAGCAGGGGGTGGCCGCATTGAAAATGGCTGGTTAATTCCAGATCAGAATGCAAAACGATGGCTGTGACCTCAATATCATCCAGACTGGCACCGGCAAATTGAAACCCATCCAACTGCACATAACGAAAGCCATGATAGGTGAAAAGCGGTTCCCATTCGCTGACTTTTTCGAGCGGACCAGCACAGGTAAAATAGTCGGTACAACGGGCGCTGCGATAATTAAGATTGTAGAGCGTCCCGTCCGGATACAGCATTTCGCCAAACTGGCAAGTAAAAAGGCGCCCTTGATAGCCCTTGAGACGAATGCGGACTCGCCCGGCAAGATTCTGCCCGAAATCCCAGATGTAGACATCCTTGCGGGGATTCATCTTGGTCACGGCCTTGAGCTCCATTGTTTTCCGCACCGGCGGGCAAGGTTTTACCACCAGCTGGGGCATAGTATCAGCTCCCCTGCTTCCAACGCAGACCTTCTGCCACTCACTGTCGGCAAAATCCGGCTGATCCCAGCCTGTCAATTCCAGTCGTTCATCATACATTTCGCCGTCATAAATATCCGAATAAAGAATAGGACCGGTCGTGGTTTTCCAATGACCGTCGGAAAGCAGTTTTTCGCAGTGTCCATCTTGGTAGAAAAGTTCCAGCTGCAGCAGAAGTTCCGGATATTTTCCGTAGAGATTTCGCCGACGCCCGCTCAGATATCCGCAATACCAGCCGTCGCCAAGAATAACTCCCAAGGCATTGGCACCGGACTGCAGTTGCCCGGTCACATCATAACTCAAATACTGCAACTGCTGACGGTAATCCGTCCAGCCGGGAACAAATTCATCCTGAGAGACTTTCTGACCATTAAGCTTGGCGGCAAAAAGGCCACGGGCGGTAATATAAAGCCGAGCCTGCAGCAAGCCCGGAGATACTTGAAACTCCCGGCGAAAATAAGGACAGGGAGACGGACAGCTGGGATTGTTGCCGGCAAAATAAATCCAGGATGCGTCCCAATCCTGATTGCGCAGCAAGCCCAAGCTGAAACTGGCAACCGGGCTGAAAGCGCTGACCCGACCCGCCTCGTCCCAGATGCGAACCCGCCAGAAAACCCGCTGCCTGACCTGCAAAGGGGCTGCTCCCCAAGGAAAATACAACGACTGCTCTGAAGCCTGTTTCCCTGAATCCCAGAGATCCGGCGCCAAATCGAGTTGTTCGGCACTGGAAGCCGCCTGTAGCTGACAGGCGCTTTGCCGGATGCCTTCGTGTTGGCTGCGCAATTTCCAGGAAAGTCTCGGCGTGGGATTCATCAGAACTACCGGGCCGGCCAACAAGCTCTCAACCCGCAGATCATAAACCTCGATCATCATAGCAGTGTCTGTTAAAGGCATTCTTCCACCTTGAGTTTCTACATTAAGGCAAAATATCTTTTGTTTCAATATATATTATAGTCATTAATTCAACTGATAACCATAAGAATTTGTCGAGAAATTAGCACAATCTGTCGAAAAGCAATGAAGATAGGAGTTGCTGCCATGCCGACGGCCTTATTACGGGAATTGCAGGGACGGAATTTTTTCCACGATGCAGAATTGCCGTTAAAAATCTTCATGCATGAATATAAGTCTCACACAGATCGTTGGCATCGGCATCAGGATTTCTATGAGCTGGTGGTCATCTGCAGCGGGCATGCCTGCAATGAAAATGAAGCTTCTGCGACCATGGTACAAGCGGGCGATGTCTATCTTTTCCCAGCGGGCTCCGTACACCGATACCGTCAAATTCAACATTTCTGGCACTATAACCTGTTGTTTGATCCCGCGATATTGACTCCCAATCTACCCTATCTGATGCAGCTGCCGGGCTATCAACTGCTGTTTCATTTTCCGCCCCGTCCGGCATCAGACGCCTGTTCGCAAGTACTATCGGTTGACGAGTCGGTGTTGGCTCGTTTAATTTCACAGATTGAGCAAATCCGCAATGAATTGGCGTTGCAGACGCCCGGCTGGCAAGCTGGTGCTTATTTCGGCTTCCTGCATTTTCTGGCTTATCTTCTGCGGAATTGTGTTCCGCAACGTTTACAGCTGGACACCAATATTCAGCAGATCAGCCGAGTGATACGGATGACAGAAGAAGATTGCCGGAAACCGTACTCTCTGCTGGAGTTAGCCAAGGAGGCTCATATGTCGGTCAGCAGTTTCCGACATCACTTTACGGCCATTACCGGGGTGTCTCCGGGAGATTATCTGATCAAATTACGGATCAAAAAAGCATTGCTGCTGCTTTGTTCTTCCAGTTCCATCACCCGGGTTGCCGGCCAGGTCGGTTTCCATGACAGCAATTACTTTGCCCGGCAATTCCGCCGCCAAAACGGTATGACTCCGCGGGAATTCCAGAAAAAATATCAGGTTAATCCGAACATCCTCGAAGAAGTCATGGAACAGCTGCTGCCGGAAAATTCCCTGCGTCTGCAAATCCGAAACAGCAGCCCCCTCTTCCCTGATCCAGCCGTACCCATCTCCCGATAAAATGGAGGTTGTTTTTTAGGAACTGATACGGCCTTTCGGCGGCAGCCTGTCCCCGTTCCCGCTCCCGTCCCCCACAACTCACAACTCACAACTCACAACTCACAACTCACAACTCACAACTCACAACTCACAACTCACAACTCACAACTCACAACTCACAACT
>JBAXYW010000114.1:0-10292 GCA_041670605.1 Lentisphaeria bacterium | reverse complement strand
TCTTTGCCACAAACCCTTTTTCCTCGATAATTTTTAGAAAAACAGCTTTTATTTGTTTTTAATCAGTTGCTGTAAAAGTCGTTATAAAATTATACGCTCTTGACAGAGATCAGGAACTCTGAAATTGTAACCCTGTTTTGAACCACGCCTTTTTCTCAGAACTGGAGATTCGGTTCTCTGAACTTGGCTTCCGAACGGATGAGGGCGAATCGCAATTCATGCAAATGACACGTAACCAATGCTTTGCATGAGTTGCTTACAGAATTTCTTCTGCAAAAACAAGAAATTGGCGAATAGTAATACGGCTTGGTGATCGAGCTGCGTACTGTTTGTCTTGTTCTTGTTCCCGCTTTTTGAGTTCTGCGGTTTTCCCTTGAATTATCCTTTTTTTGTATTACATTTCTTTTGTGTCTTGAACCTGTATTATCGGAGAGGAAAAATACATGAAAACGACTGCATTACGCCTTTATGGCAAAGAGGATTTGCGCCTGGAGAGCTTCGAGTTACCTCCCTGTGGAGAAGATGGCATTATCGCTGAAGTCGTTAGTGATTCGATCTGCATGTCCAGCTATAAAGCAGCCAAACAGGGTGCTGATCATAAACGAGTCCCCAATGACTGCGCAACCAATCCGCCAATCATCGGCCATGAATTTTCGGGCAGGATTTTGGAAGTCGGCAGCAAATGGCAGGATCAGTTCAAACCCGGCGACCGTTTCGGCATTCAACCTGCTTTGATGTATAAAGGCTCCCTGGAAGCTCCCGGATATTCTTTCCCGACCATTGGAGGGGATGCCACGCATGTGCGGATTCCTTCCTGTGTAATGGAGATGAATTGCCTGCTCAACTACAGTGGCGAAGCGTTTTTTATGGCATCTTTGAGTGAACCGATGAGCTGCCTGATCGGCGCTTGCCATGCCCAATATCACATTAAGCCGGGCTCCTATCGTCATGACATGGATATTGTGGCCGGCGGCAATTGCGCTTGCCTTGCCAGTGCTGGCCCCATGGGGCTGGGTTTAATTGACTACCTGGTTCACGGCCCACGTCGCCCGAAACTGGTTGTGGTAAGCGATATCGATCAGACTCGCCTTGATCGAGCTCAGTCGATCCTGACACCAGAAGATGCTCAGGCTAATGGTGTTAAATTGGTCTATCTTAACACCAAAACGGCAAGTGCGGTGCAGGATCTGCTCGCCCTGACCGATGGCAACGGCTACCATGATGTCTTCGTCCTGGCACCAGTCGCACCCGTCGTCGAACAGGGAGACGCCATTCTCGGACGGGACGGCTGCCTGAATTTCTTCGCCGGCCCAACCGATACCGCATTCAGCGCCAAACTGAATTTTTACAATGTCCACTATGCGGGCACTCACCTGGTGGGAACTTCCGGCGGTACGACCGACGATATCCGGGAAGCTTTGGATTTGATGGGAAAAGGGATTATCAACCCCGCCATGATGATCACCCACGTCGGCGGATTGACGGCAGCGAAAGGCACCACCCTGCATCTGCCTGAAATTCCCGGCGGCAAAAAACTGATTTACACGCATGCGGACTTCCCGCTGACCGCCATCGCTGACCTGCCGGAACTGGGGAAAACCAATTCGGTATATGCGGAACTCGCCGAAGCTTGCGCCCGCAATAAAGGACTCTGGAATCTCGAGGCAGAACAAATCGTGCTCAATAAAATGCCCAAACTCAATATTAAGTAACGCATAAAGAAAGAATACAACGGCATGAAGATTTCAGTCAATACCAATTCCCTTCGGAAAAACTTCAGCAATCTGGAAATTGTCGAGTTGGTTCGAGGAGTTGGCGCCAGCGGCATCGAATGGGGGCTGAATGGCCTCGACAGCATTACTGAAGATTGCCGGCAAATGAAGCAAGTGACCGAAGATGCCGGGCTGGAGATGGTTTCCTTTATTAATGGCGGTAAACTCTTTAAAACAGAGGAGATGCTGCGATGGAGCGAGGCGATCGCCAAAACCGGGGTTGCGATGCTGCGGGTTGCGCATCCTTGGTACGCTTGGGATTATGAGGAAGCATTGCATCAGCCGGATCACTACAACGATCTACTGAAAATGACCCGGGAGGGCTTGGAACGCCTGGAACCTCTCGGGCGTCAATTCGGTCTGCGCTACGTGATGGAAACGCATGGCTCCTCCGTTTTTGCTTCGCCAGTCGTTGCTCATTTCCTGCTTGCCGGCCTGGATCCCGCTGTATTTGGCATCATTTACGATCCCGCCAACACCTATATCGAAGGCTTTGTCCGCCCGCGCGGCGCCGTCGAAGTCATCGGCTCCTATCTGGCTTACCTGCATGTCAAGAACGTACGTTGGGAAGCAAGCATCAAAACATTGCCCGGCAAGCGGGAACGCCAAGTCTGGCTACCGGAAAAATGCGCCCTGGATCAGGGTCTAGTCGATTATCAAGAAGTCTTTTTTGCCCTGAATTGCGCAGGTTTCGACGGCTGGCTGTCCTTTGAAGAAATGTATTCTGAAAAAGACCAGATTGCCGATGAAATTCGCAGCGGTATTGAGCATCTACGCCTCTGCCAGGCTGAAGCCCCGACAAGTCCCTGCGAGCCCTTCAAATCCTTTAACCATTAGTTTTCTGCCGCAGCCAGCGCAGCGGTCGCTGTAATTCTATTCAATGAAACTACTACTTAATGACGCTTTGGATTGATAACGATGCGGATTTTTCCGCCCTTTGCCGGGAAGCCGCCCAGCATCCCTGTATTGCTTTGGATACGGAATTCATCTGGAGCAGTACCTTTTATCCCCGCCTGGCGCTGGTACAACTTTCCTGGGGTCGGGAGCATTGTGCGCTGATCGATCCTCAGGCAATACAGAATCCGGCTCCTTTAGGCGAACTGCTGGAGAATCCCCACGTGCGGAAAATTCTGCATGAAGCTCCCAGTGATTTGCCCATTCTGCGCAATTGGTGCGGGGCTCCTCTGCCGGCGGCAATTTTCGATACCCGCCTGGCGGCGGCGTTCTGTGGCCTCAGTCTAAGCTGTTCGCTCAACAAGCTACTGACGGAACTGCTGCAGATCACGCTGGATAAAAGTGAAACTCGCAGCGATTGGCTGCAGCGCCCGTTGACAGACAAACAGCTGCAATATGCATCCGAAGATGTCATCATGCTACCGGAATTAGCGCTGCAGCTTGAAGACCGTATAAAAACCTTTGGAAATCTGGCCTGCTTTGAAGAGGAAATGATCCTGTTTTCCAGACCGGATTTCTACCGGCTGGAAGAACCGGAAAACTGCTGGCAGCGAATCGGCGGCAGTGGCAATTTCGATGCGCGACGCTTGGCAATCCTCCGGGAATTAGCTGCCTGGCGCGAAATGACTGCTCGCGAGTTGGACAAGCCAAGACCACGTATTTTGAAAGATGAGCAAGTGCTGGCCATCACCACGCTATTGCCGCAAACCCTCGCAGATCTCCGGAAAATCCCTGAATTCTGGCCAAAACATATTCAAAAATATGGCGAATCGATCCTGGCAGCGATCCAGCGCGGCCAGCACGTCCCGCTGGAAGATTGTCCTTCCCCCCAAACATTAAAAATGTCGGTTCAAGTTTATAGGAAACGAGTTGCTAGATTGCAGGCTCTGGTGAAAAAACGCTGCGAACCTCGCGGCCTGGACCCATCTCTGGTCGCACCGCGAAGAGAAATCAGTTCGCTGGTGCAAGCCGCCGAAAAAGGAAACTGGATCAACCATTCCCTGATGCATGGATGGCGCGCAGAATTGCTCGGAGATACCCTGCGGACAATGATAAAAAATAATTTTGAAGAATAAGGGGCTATTATTGCCCAACCTTGGCAGCAAGTTTTTCGGCTTGGGTCATCAAGGACACAGAAGTCAAACCGGCGTTTTGCGTCGCTCGCATGATGGCCACGACATCCTCATAGGGGCGTGTACCATCGGCGCGGATCATCACATTGACATCTCCACGTTGTTGTCGTATCCGAATGAGTTGATCGCACAGCTCATGCATCGGCACTGATTGCTTGTCTACACTGACGACACCCGCATCATTAATCGTGATAATAACCGGATTCTCCAGCTTCTCCACTTTCGTCCGGCTATTCAACTCCGGCGGCGTGACATCAGTAGCATATTCAATGACCGGGACAGTAATCACAAAAACAATCAGCAGCATGAATGTCAAATCCATCATGGAGGTCAGATCGATGCTGTTGAAAGACTTGGATTTTCGTTTACTGGAACGCATCAAGATTCTCCCTGAGTCGTGGCTTCAGAAAATGTTTTTGTCTGTACACTTTCCTGGGGGAGTTTCGTTTCTTCCAGCCGCAAGCTGGTGATGAAATCTTCGATAAAGGTTTCCATGGAAACATCAATCGTCTGCAGGGTGAAAACAAGGTAGTTGTTCACGACCAGCGACGGGATGGCCACCATCAAACCGGCGACTGTCGTCAGCAGGGCGCCGCTGATACCAGGAGCAATCGCCATCAGATCCGGTCGACCGGCTTGGGCAATACCGATAAATGTCAGCATGACGCCCCAGACCGTACCGAACAAACCCAACATCGGGCTCATCGCCACAATCGTCCCTAACGTGGAAAAATGTTTTTCCATCTGCAGAAAATGGCTGGACATGATCCGGTTCATCGTACTGCGGACTTTGTCGATTTCATCCGGCGTAAGTTTCCGTGATAAGAGGCAATGACGGAATGCGATCCATTGCCCTCCGCCATCGCGCTGCAAAATATTTTTCAGTTCTTCCAAACCGGCGGAGCACATTTCTTTCAGTGGTCCGTCAAACTGATTTAGGGTATTAGCCATCGCCAGGGGAGAATAATTAGCGTTTTCGAAAACTTTTCGAAACTGTTGGCAGGATTTTAGAATTTCCCGCAAGCTGAAAAACTTTTGGGTCATGATGCACCAGGCACCTGTACTGACGCCAAATAACAGCAGAACGATGAATTGCCCCATTCGATCACTTTGGGCAAAAGCATAAAGAACCGTTTCGATCATGGTATTTTCCTGTTTGCTTAATCGGCGTTTTCCATCCTTGAGGAATCCGCATTCAACAGAATTTCGGCCAACTTGAGATAATGATCCGGGGAGAGATTTTCTGCCCGAGCGTCCAGAGATAGCCCCAGCCGAAGAAAGGCATCATTCAACACTGGTGCTGGCACAAGAGCTTGCAGCAACTTTGCGGCTTTCTTGCGACGTTGCGAAAACGCGCAGCCGGCTATCCGGGACGCCGTTTTCAAAAGCTCGGTTGGCGGCAGATTTTCTTTCAATCGGAGTTTCAGAAAAGCGGAGGTGACTTCGGGTTCAGGGAAAAAGACCTTCGGCGAAATCGTTCTCAGCATCGTGACTTGATAGCGCCAAGCCAGTCTTACGCTGAGCACCCCATAGTCCTTGCTTCCGTCTCCTGCCACCAGACGATCTCCCATTTCTTTTTGCAACAAAACAAACATTTCCTTTGGTGGATTCGCCTGTTCACTGATATTGGCCAAAAAGACCGAACCGCAGGAATATGGGAGATTTGCAATGCAGCGATAAGGGGCATCGCCAAGAATCTGCTGATAATTCAACTTACAAGCATCGCCTTCGAACAGAGTAAAATTGCTTTTCCCCGTAAAACGTTCTCGTAACCAACTCACCAGCCGATGATCAATTTCAACCGCAGTCACTTCGCAAAGCGAACTCAACAGCTTCTCCGTCAGCGTCCCCGCCCCAGGACCAATTTCCAGAATCCGTTCGCCGGGCAACAGCGCAGCATCCCGAATCAGAGCCTCCAGCAAATTCGTATCCACCAGAAAATTCTGCCCGAGTTTGCGGCTGGGATGCAACCCCAGGCGTTCAAACAAGGCACATAATTCGACTTTTTTCATAGCGGAGACCTGAAAAGATATACGGATTCATACAACTACGTAAAATATAATACATGAAGCGCATTAACGCAGATAGCCATCCCAGAATTTTTTCCCCCAAGCAGCTTTTTTGCTATTGCTGGCAGCTCGGCTGTTCGTGCGATTTTCCAATGGTTTTTGATCTGTTTTTGGTTTGCATCTTTTTGCTGTTTCGGCGGGGTGGAGTTTGCCGACGATGCTTTTGACGGCAAGTCGGGCAGTAGCAAAAGCCGCTTGGAGATTGTACCCCCCGGTCGGCCCGTCAATATCCATCACCTCACCCGCAAAAAAAAGCCCGGGCAGCTTTTTTGATTCCATGCTATCCGGAGCAATTTCCGGGAGCGCGACACCGCCAATGCTGACAATGGCTTCTTTCAGAGGGCGGATGGCAGTCGTTTTAAGCATCCGATTCTTCAAGGCCTTCGCCAGTCCCGAAAAGTCTGCGTTCGCGAATTCCGAGTGCAGTTCGTTGGCCAGCCCTTCAGCGAAAACATGATCAAGCCCCAGTGCATTCAAGGCCGCTGCCGGCTGCCGGGTTTTCTGCCAGGCGCCTTGCAGACGGCGGCTCAATTCCAAGGACTCGACTTCCGGGAAAAGGTCCATGACCAGGGAAAAATCGCTGATGTTCCGACGTCCGAGAATTCGTGTGGCATCAAAGATGGCGCTGCCGCGCAAACAGTTGCCAGCTGCCAACAGATTGCCGTCCGTGCTGGCAAATTCTCTGCCCTGCTGAAAAAGATGGACTTTGACTTGAGGAATGCCAGCTTCTGCCCGACCAGACCGCAGCTGCAGCCAAGAATTGTCGACCTCGATACCGGCCAATCCCGGACGAAAAGGCTCCAGCAGATGTCCCAGCTCGCCGGCAATACGTTGCCCATCGCCAACACTTCCGGTCTTCGGATAGGAAACACCACCGGTGGCAATCAGAACAAAACGCGACTGTAGTTGTACCTTTCCGCAAAGCACCTCATACTCGCCACTGCTCAGCGTACTGATTTTCTGCACCGGGCAATTCAACATCAATGGAAGCTCCAGATCCCGGAGCCGATCCGTAAAACAATGCAACACATCATCGGCTTTCCCGGAACGTGGATAAATCCGATCCTTCAGTACTACCGTCTCTAATCCGTAATCACTAAACCATTTCCGCAGTGCCGAAGGCGGAAAATCCTGCAGAGCGGGAGCCAGAAAACCGCCGACGGGATCCCCATAATCCCGAATCAGGCTGGTGGGTGTTCCGCTGTGGCTCACGTTACAACGATTGTTGCCGCACAGCAACAGTTTGAGCCCCGGACGATGCCGACGCTCCAGCACCAAGCAGTTGAGCCCGGCTTCGCCCGCACTGCAGGCAGCCATCAGCCCGGCTGCCCCAGCACCTATAATGATCAAATCAGTATTCATGTGTAAAAAAGTTGGGAAAAATAGCTGAACCGGATTTTCCGGCAAAACACACACAACCCTCCGCAGAAAATGTTTCCACAATCTCCGCTCGGAATGGACTAGTATGCATAATCTGAACAAATTGTTGACAGATTTTGCAGTGGTAGACGTGTCCCAGTATGGACACTCTCTAAGTATAGCTGATTTTACTGTTAAAACAAGAACCCTCAGGAAAAAAGCAGCGATGCTCCATTTTCCACTGGACTGGTAATTTTCTTCGAGGCAATTATAGTATAAGGTTTACGCCTGGAATCGTCGCCTCCGTCAGCTTTTTTTGCTGCGGACTCTGGCATTATCAATCAGGATGCGGAGAGGGTTTGATTGGCGACATTGTTGTGACCGGGCAGGAAAACAAGCTCAAGAGGAGAAAATTATGGCAGAAGCAGCTGTGAAGAAGAATGTCGGTAAAGGGGCAAAACATACCTTATGCCGCAGGATTGGACAGTGTATCTGGGGTATGGCGAATTGCCCGACCAACAGCCGCACCGTAAAAAAAATCGACGGCAGAGAAGAAACATCGACTCCAAGAGCATATCCTGCCGGTCAACATGGCCCGAATAAACGCCGCTCCAAGTTATCCACCTATGGTGAACTGCTGCTCGAAAAGCAAAAATTGCGGACTTTTTATGATCTGACCGAGCATCAGCTCCGTTTCATCTATAAGCAATCCAAACTTGGTGAAGGCACAACCGGCGAAAAACTGCTCCGGAATCTGGAAATGCGGCTGGTCAGCGTAGTGTACCGTAGCGGTCTGGCCAAAACAATTTGGGCCGCCAAACAGCTCGTTTCGCATCGTCACATCCTGGTGGATGGAAAAATTGTCGACCGTGCCAGTTATCGTATGAAAGCCTCACAACTGGTGTCAATCAATGCCCAGCGTTCCCCTGTAATCTGCGAAATTGCCAAAGGCAATGATGCCATTGTTCCGGATTATTTGCAGAAAGATCAGGACGCCTGCAAAGTCACGGTTACCCGTGAACCGCTCCCTGAAGAAATCAAGGTGGATGTCAATATTATGAAAGTTATCGAGTTCTACGCCCGATAATTCCGGCCTACTAAGACCACAAAAAAAACCGTACGGCGAAAACCGTGCGGTTTTTTTATTTACTGGTTTTTGTTGACGATTTCCTGTAACTCCTCCTGCCTGCCAATCTGAGATGGGTGCGATGGTAGTATAAGCTCGCGTTCCCCTCCCCGGATTCTCCCTAGAAAGTGGCCGGAGGGGCCCTACAGAAAGCGGGGAAGCGGGCTAAAAGCCCGCTGGGGCTACGCAGCCTAAAAGGCTGAACTACAAACGTACACATCCCCAATGCTTTGCGTAAATCGGTCAAAACCGTAGTAATCTTGTATATCAATAATGATTAACGAGTGAAGTGTTTTTCTCTGCTTCAACTGCTTTTTTAGGGTAAAAGCTGCTGGTCACCAGCAAAGTGTCATGAAGTTTCCAGCAAAAAAAGCCATCCGTCCCAGTTTTGATACACCAGTTTGTAACCCACTTGATATAATTTTTCGGCTAATTTTCGGTTTTCGATTGAGATATGTAAAAAAGTGGCATTCGTGGCTTGATATAATTCTTTGGGACTGGGAATGATACGTTGCCGCAAAGTGTCTTCGACCAAGCGGGCTTTTACCGGGTCAAAGGCGAATGCGAACATTGGTTCCAGGCCATTGAGATAACAATATTGCGGCATGGCATAAAACAACATTGGGAAGCTGCCCCAGCGCAGATTGGCAATAATGGTTCCTGCTGGAATTTGTTGTTCCCGGGTCCATTGGGCGAGGCCACTGAATGGGCGGTGGTTCTTGCCTTCCAGTGACGACAGCACCGGAAGCGTAATCAACAGGGCCAACAGAGCGTAAAAGCCAGCCACTTTCTTTCCCAGTTCTTTTTGACCTTGCCGCTTTCTTTCAGTGTCCCAGTTCTGCAACAGTAGAGCGCTGCATAAAACCAGTGCCGGCAAGGCATATTCGGCAAAGCGAAATTGCCAAAGAAAGGCTAAGCTGCTACCAGCCGACAACAGCAACATAGCATTCAAATTAATTTTTTGCCGCCAGCCGGCTGCCAAAAAAAGATTTCGTTGCCAGTACAGCAAAACCGCCAGCAATACTGGCAGAAGTATCAGAAAGGGGGCATAACGTAACGTTGACCAAACTCTGAGATATAATTCGTTGCCACCGTGAATATTGGCTTCTGGCCCCATTCCGGTAAACATCTTGATAACCTGCCAGCTCTGAATCCAGAAGATATAAAAAGTATTGGGAAACTGCGGATGCAACAGCAGCCCCGAAAAAACGCCCGCCATAGCCAGGCCCGGTAGAAGCAACAAGTTGCGCCGTTTACCAGTTGCCAAAAACTCCGCCAGGACAAAAGGCAGGATGGGTAGTAAGATCAGGTGCGGGCTGCTATAGCACCAAGAATAAATAAAACCCAGAAAGAACAAAATCAGTCCACGGCTCGGTCGCTGCCGCCACTTTTCAGCTGAAAGCAAGAGCAGCACTGCAATAAATAAAATCATTGAGAGCAGATAGGCACGCAGGAATAATAGCCGCAAAGTGAACCCATAATACAAGGCGATCAACAATAGGGTGTAACACACCGGCATTTGGATGCGCCAACGGCAAAGCAGTATGGTAAATATGCTTAAAAAACCGGCGACAAAAAGTAGGTTGGGAAGGTGAAAGGGAAAACTATTGCTCAAACCACAAACACTGCGTAAGCGGAATAATCCCCATAGCAGCAGATGAAACCCCAATTCTTTGTCGCTGTAGTGATCTTTCCAGATTGACATACTGGTAGCCGGAAAGCTTTTTGCCAGAAAACAATCCGGTCCCAATTCCGCCAGTTTTGCATGATAAAAAGCATCAGGATCAATTTCGCCATCCGTAAACAAAATGCCGACCCGCAGTACAGCCAGCAAGGCCAAAGGCAAGCAGACTGCCAGTAAACCGTGATAAAAAGTCGG
>JBAXYW010000113.1:0-10371 GCA_041670605.1 Lentisphaeria bacterium | reverse complement strand
TCCTGGCAGCAGAAAATACCGCTGCTGGGTTATAATTCTCCGGTGATTTGGGGAGAGCGGATTTTTGTTGCCGGCGGCAACGCCAAAACCCGGGCACTTTTCTGTTATTCCCTGGAAGATGGCAGCTTGCTTTGGCAGCAGAATGCCGGAAGCATTGCAAAACTACCAGAGGTGACCGAGGATACCGGGTATTCTGCACCGACGCTGGCAGTAGACCAAAACCGGGTCTATGGTGTTTTTGCAACCGGACAACTGCTTTGTCTGGATCATCAGGGGCAGGAAATCTGGACGAAAAACTTGCCTTTCCCGGAAATCCTCTATGGGTATGCTTCTTCACTACTGCTGGCCGGCTCGATCCTGGTGGTGCAATATGACTTGGATGAAAAACAGGTGTTGTATGGCTTCGATGCCGTCACCGGCAAGGAAATCTGGAAAACGCAGCGGGAGTCATCAGTCTCTTGGAGTAGCCCGGTTCTGCTGGCCGAAAAGGATCGCTATACGCTATTTACGGGCGGTAACAGCAAAGCCGAGGGATTCGAGCTGTTTAGCGGGCGTAAACTCTGGGAAAATGCCTGCCTGGGCGGCGAGGTCGCCAGTTCCGCGTTTGCCGAAAATGGCTATTTTTATTTTGCGAATTCCGGAGCGCTCAGTGGAGCGTTCTCCGCCGAGACCGGAGAGTTGTTCTGGCAGAATGAAAATGTCCCGCTGCCGGATGTCGCGTCTCCGATCGTAGCCGATGGAGTTATGTATTTGTTCTGCAGTGGAGGCAGTGTCATCGCTTTGGATGCCGCAAATGGCAGCGAACTCTATGAGGAAAATTTTGCTTCTGGTTTTTACGCTTCCCCAGTTTTGTTGGAAGGTAAAATTGTCGCCGTCAATATGGATGGACTCCTGTTACTGATCCAACCTTCTGCGGAGAAATGGATACAGCTGGCGACCTATGAAAGCGGTCGAAAAGTACTGGCCACGCCAGCCTTTGCGAAAGGGAAAATCATTCTTCGTAGCATGACGAATGAGCTGATTTGCCTGGAGGGCACGGATGATTGACGCATTACTGCCCAATTTGATTGCGATTCAGCGTCAACATGGCTTCCTGCCACTAGCCGAATTACAGAAACTGTCCGCCGAAAAAGGGATTCCAATGACCCGGATTTCGGCGGTGGCGACTTTTTTTATTTGGTTCAGATTGCAGCCCAAAGGGCATTATCAGATCAAGGTTTGCGTTGGGGCGGCCTGTCATGTTAAAGGAGCAGAGCGCGTCTATGACGCCTTTCGGCGAGTCTTGGGCATTTCGGGAGAAGAGGATACGGATTCCGATCGTCTTTTTACGCTGTCGCAAGTCGCCTGCCTGGGCTGTTGCATGCTGGCGGTGGCCGTGCAAATTGAAGAGCATATCTATGGCTGGGTCGAACCCGCCGAGGTGGAAAATGTACTGGAATCCTTTCTCGAAGAACAGAAACGACGCAAAGAAGATGCTGGCCATTCGGCCATGGAACATTCTGGAGCTGCTCAATTACGACTTTGCCGCTGTTCGTCTTGTCGCGCTTCCGGCACCGCTACCGTTTGGAACCGCTTTGCCGAGGAAATTGCCCGGCATCGCCTGCCGGTGCAACTAAAGGAAGTCAGCTGTAGTGGTCAGTCGTATTGCGCCCCGCAGGTAACGGTGGTCGATGGCGGACGTTTTTTCCATTACCGTAGAGTGCATACGGCAGATGTACCAGCCATTTTGCAGGAACATTTCAGCCCGAATGGGCTGCTGGCCAAATGGCGCTGGCAGGCCAGTAGCATGGTTGATACTCTGTACCGTGGCGCGCATTGCCCCTGCCAGGAGACGGAAAAAGACCCTTTCCGGGAAGGACAATGCCGGATTGCGACGGAAAAAAGTGCAGAAAGCTCACCGCTTGACCTGGAGGAATACTTGAATCAGAGCGGCTTTTCCGCCTTTCAGAGCACGCTTTCCCTGGCGCCGATTGAGGTGATTGAGACGTTGGAGAAATCCGGTTTACGGGGCAGGGGCGGTAGCGGTTTTCCTACCGGCCAGAAATGGCACCTGGCATATCAGGCCAGAGGCGAGGAAAAAGTGCTGATCTGCAATGCCGACGAGGGAGATCCTGGCGCCTTTATGGATCGTATGCTGCTGGAATCTTTTCCGTACCGAATCATCGAAGGCATGCTGATTGCGGCACAGGTACTGAAGGCTCAAACCGCTATCATCTATATCCGCGAAGAATATGTCCAGGCCGTGAAAACCCTGCAGACCGCTTTGGAAAAATGTCGGGGAAAAGGCGTTTTTTCTGCGCTCGGGCCGGATTTTACGCTGGAATTGTTTATTGGCGCCGGGGCTTTTGTCTGCGGTGAAGAAACCGCTTTGCTGGAATCTATCGAAGGGCGCCCTGGCATCCCGCGGGCGCGTCCTCCCTTTCCCACCGATGTCGGCTTGTGGGGTTTGCCGACATTGATCAATAATGTCGAGACCTTTGCCTGCTTACCTTGGATCATCCGGGAAGGGGCGGCTGCCTTTGCCGTGCTGGGGACGGCGAGTTCCGCTGGCAGCAAGACTTTTGCCCTGGCAGGCAAGGTGCGCCGGGGAGGTTTGCTCGAAGTCCCGATGGGGATCACATTGGGCAAACTGGTGTATGATCTTGGCGGCGGCGCGGAAGAAGGGCATCAGGTCAAGGCAGTGCTGATTGGCGGCCCTTCCGGTGGCTGCCTTCCGGAACGGATGTTTTCGCTGAAAGTCGATTATGAGGCTTTGCTGGAAGCTGGTGCGATGATGGGATCCGGCGGCTTGGTGGTTCTTGATGAGCGCGATTGCCTGGTCGATATCGCCCGATATTTTCTTGATTTTACCCGCCGGGAATCCTGCGGAAAATGCACGTTCTGCCGGGAGGGACTGCAGCAGCTTTACGAATGGGTCGATAGTCTGACCAGAAAATCCGCGGCACCCAAGGATCCCGGCCTGCTGGACGACATCCGGGCTCTGGCTTTGGATATCCAGAAAGGCTCATTATGCGGGTTGGGGCGGACTGCTCCGAATGTGGTACTGACCGCTTTACAGTATTTTCACGATGAATTTGTCGCCCATCTGCAGGGGATTTGCCCATCCGGAAAATGCACGGAACTGACTACATTCATGATTAGTGACCGCTGCATCGGTTGCACAAAATGTGCCCAGAATTGCGCCGCCGGAGCGATTGTTTTCATGCCGCATGAACAACATTTAATTGACCAGGAACTCTGTGTGCGTTGCGGAGTCTGCCGGGATATCTGCCCGGAAAAAGCGATCATCGTGGCAAATCCGGAGATCCTGTCGACATCGACGAAAGCCGAAACGCTTCCTGCAACACCCGGCAATCCTGTTTCGTTAGCAAAAGTACCAGAGGGTTTTTGCTTGCTGGATGGGGTAGCGGTTCCCTGCAGTGGGACTGAGAGCATCCTGGTGCTGGCTGCAAAGACAGGTTGCAGTATTCCGACCTTGTGTTATGAGGTGTCCTGCCAGTCGCAGGCCCGCTGCATGGTATGTGCAGTTTTTGACTTGAATTTTGCTCGTTTTGTGCCGGCCTGCGAAACCCTGGCCCAGCCTGGGCATGCCTACGAAAATGCCTCGGAGAGAGTGCGGCAATTTCGCCGCCGCGCCCTGGAATTGCTACTGCATCGCCATGATTTCCGCTGTGGCAGCTGTGGCAAAAAACAGACTTGCCAATTGCTAGCATTGATCAAGCAATATGGCGCCCGGAAAAAGCCGCCGAAGTCTCCTCCCAGTGAAGAAGTCCACTGCGGAAAATTGATTTTTTCACCGGGCAAATGCATTCTTTGCGGGCGTTGCGCCGGGCTGGCCGCACAGCATGGTTGCAGCCTCGGCTTTCAGGGTCGTGGTATTGAGACACATGTTTCGCCGGCTTTCGGTGTGAACTGGGAGGATGCCATCGGGGATTTTGCAGCCGAGTTGGCGGCGATCTGTCCGGTTGGCGCTATGTGTTTGGCCGTAACGGAGCCTGAGCGAGCTGCTTCGATAGGAGAGACAACATGAGTTTACAGAAAATTTTATTATTCAGTGGCATTCTATTGGTTTTTACGGCTTGCCGGAAAGAGTCCGCGAAAAAAGAGCCGGCTTTACTTTCCAGTTGGGTTTTTCAGACCGTAGCTCCGTTCAGCCAAGCGACGATCTGCCGCGATTTGATTGCAGCTGGCAATCAGCAGGGTGAAATCCTGTTTTTTACGCTGGAGGGCAAAGCCCTGCCGCCGCTTTCTCTGAGCAAGGCCGCGATTCGAACGCCGGTCTCCCGACAGGGTGAGCGCTGGCTGGCCGGCGATGAAGACGGCGCCTTGTTTTGCTTTGCTCGAGAGGGCAAAGTGCATTGGACGTTTCTGACGGATGGCAAACTTAGTGGAGCAGTGATTGTTGTCGGTGAAGTGGCGATCTTTGGATCCTATGACCAGAATCTTTATGCCGTGGAGCTGCTTTCCGGAAAGGAACGATGGCGCTTCTTCACCTCGGGTTTTATCAATGCATCAGCTGTAGTGGAAGCCGGCGAGGATTGGCTGTTGCTGGGTAATTGCGATGGATTCTTGCGGAAAATCCGGGCTTCGGACGGGGTCTTGTTGGCGGAACTTGATCTGGGGTCTCCGATACCGGCTGCGCCGCTGGTTCAAGATGGACGCTGCTTCTTGCTGACGCATGGCGGCGACCTGTTTTGTTTTCAAACGGACAACCTGCAGATTCTGTGGAGTGTCGAAGCCGGACGCGACTTTACCTCCTCGCCAATGCTGATCGGAGAAGATGTCGTGGTGACTTCCGGCAGTGGAACAATCGCTATCTTCAATGCTGCAACCGGCAAACGGAAACAGGTTCTGGAAGGCGAACAGAAGATGACGCCGCTGGTGAAAATATCCAAGAATTTTGCCGCCGGAATCTCCGTGCGGGGCAAAATGTATCTGTATCCGGTGGCGGCAGGATATAAGCCTCTGCTGATTCATGATTTTCAACGCGATTTCGAGCAGTCCATTGTGCCCGCTGGCGAGGGCTTTGTTTTTGTCGATGACAATGGCGCCATCGGCTATGGAAAACTGCAGCTGAACCCATAGGGACTGCAACACGAGCAGTCAGAACGTGCACCCCTATTCATCTCACTGAAGATCGATCACAACTCTGGAAAATGTCATGCCACTGATTCTTGACAAGGTAAGCAAAATTTTTCCGCATCCGGCGGGCGATGTTGTTCTTTTCCGGGAATTGGATCTGACGCTGGAGGATGGCGGCAGCCTTGCCCTGGTTGGACCATCTGGCAGCGGTAAAACCACGTTGTTGCGGATGATTGCTGCGCTGGAACCGGTCAGTGCTGGGGAGATTCGGTTGGATGGGCAGCAGCTCACCGGGCTGCCTGCAGAGGCTGCCCGGCTTTTCCGGCTGCAAAAAATCGGCTTCGTATATCAGGAGCATCGGCTTTTACCACAATTGACGGCGCTGGAGAATGTCCTGCTGCCGTCTTTGGCAGCCAGGAAAGATTGTGTGGAAAGAGCACGTCAGCTTCTGGACTTGGTCGGGCTGAGCAAACGGGCCGACTTTTTCCCTGCCCAATTATCCGGTGGGGAATGTCAACGCACTGCGCTGGCCCGGGCGCTACTGCTGCAGCCGCGCTTTGTGCTGGCGGATGAGCCGACGGGTCAACTCGACGCCGCCCGGGCAGAGCAACTGCTGGAGCTTCTGCAGAAGATCAATGAACAGGAAAAAGTTAGCATCATCATGGCTACCCATAGCAAAATCGCCCTGCAATACCTGAAAAGCAAATTCATCCTTCGCTCCGAAGAATTGGAAAAGTGACCTGCATGAACTGGTTTACTCTACTGAAACGAAATCTGCATTATTACCGCCACCAGGCTGTTGTGCTCTGGCTGGGGGCCATGCTGGTTTCCGGAGTGATCAGTTCGGCTTTGTATCTGGGCGATTCGCTCAATTGGAGTCTGTATCAAGAGGTCTCAAGGCGGTTGCAGGGTGTCGAAGCCGTCGCGCAATGGGAAGGCGTGCGCCCGGTCGAGTCAGGTCTGTTACATTGCCAGGGCTTCCTGCAGAATGAGCATGGCGAAAGCCGTTCAGTTGAAATTTATGGCTTGCCGGAGAATTCATTCACGGGTCAGGAACGGGACGCTTTTGGAAATTCCGCCCTGCTGAATTTTCTCAAGGAGCAGAGTGGTACTGATTTCGTTGTCCGGTTGACCGAAATTTCCGAAATTTCGGAGGAAACGATGCCGGGGCGTCCAGGACGAGTGCGTCAAATTCATCTGACGATGAAAGGGCTACTGCCGCTGCCGATCCGGGATTTTTCTCTGCAGAACAGCCAGGTCGCTCCTTTGAATCTGTTTGTCAACCGTCGTTTTCTGGCAGAGCAGACCGGCGTTGCCGATGGAGCCAACCTGCTGCTCAGTTCCGAAGCTCCAACGCGGGTGCGTCAGCAGCTGCAGGATTCTCTGCAAATGGAAGATCTCGGACTATATTTTGATGAAATGGGCGAATATTTGCTGCTGAAAAGCCGGCAATATTTTCTTCCGGATTTCGTCAGAAATGCTTTTCCGGATGCTTTTCCTGTGTTGAGTTGGTTTGCCGAGGAGCTGTCGGCGGTGGATCTGCATTTGCAGTACTTGTTTGTGGCTGGAGTAACAAGCGAATGGATGCGTATTCCCGCGGATGGCTGCCTGATTTCCCGGCAGTTGCTTTCAGATTCTGTCTCCGGCCCAGCTCGTTTCCGCTTTTATCAAGTTGGGCGTTTTCGGGAAATCACGGTGCAGGAAACGGAGTTTATCACGCTGTCCACAGTGGACGATCAGGCCATCACCGCTGCACTGGCAGCTGGGATCCCGGGTTTGACGGATTCGGAGAGCTGCAGCGACTGGAATGCCGCTTTACCGATCGATTTGAAACGTATTCGGCGGGATGACGAGGAATACTGGCAACAGTACGGGGCAAAACCCCAAGTTTATCTGCCGATGGAAAGAGCGCAGAAACTGTTTGGAACAAAACAAGTCAGCACCCTGCTTTTCAAAGGTCAGGACCGTGGCGAACTTCGCCGGAAGCTTACGGAATTGATTCGGCAGCAGCCGGATCTGTTCACTTGTTTTTCTCCCCGGGAACAGGCTTTTTCGAATGTCGCCAACGGGGTGAATTTCCCAAGCCTTTTTTTGGGATTGAGTTCTCTGGTGATGATTGCTGCTCTACTGGTTTTGCTGATTCTTTTGCAGCTGCATTTGCTGGAGCGCCGTTCGGAGCTCTTGCTCTATGAGGAGCTGGGCTGTTCGCGCGAATGGCAGTACCGGCAATTGCTGCTGGAGCTGGGCCTTCTTCTGGTGGGGGGCAGTTTGTCGGGAGTCTTGGCTGGGTTTGGTGCGGCTAGATTACTGCTGCTGGCGCTATTGCGAGTCTGGGGGCGTTTGAATGGGCTGGTGCAATTGCAGTTCCACGCAGATTGGTCTTCTGCGCTTGGGGCTTTTCTCGCAGTTTTTCTGCTCAGTTTGGCGGGAGCGGCCTTCTTTATCCGCGATAACACGCGAGCTCCGCTCTGGCTAAAGCTTTGGAAAAAACCACCACGAACCCTTTACGATTTGGCCTGGAGGAATGCCTGGCGCCAACATACCCGAAATCGTTTATTGATAATACTACTGACTCTAGGATTGTTGCTGACCCTCGGAGTCGGCGGTAATGCCATTAAGACCCGTGGTGAAGCCGGCTTTGGGTATGACTACGTGATCACGACGCATTTGCCATATGCTGAAAACCTGCAGAAGCTCTCAGGAACAGAATTGCTGCCGGTGCGGGTCTTTGCAGCCAGTCCGGCGGATTGTACAAACCTCAACCGGGTTTCCACTCCAAATGTGTTCGGCGTGGAATTGAGTAAACTTGGGCTGGCTGAGGATTTTCTCAGCCAGCAGGGAGCTGCCGTGGATCGTGGAGTCCTGCAATGGATACTGAAAAGAAAGCTCGGAGAACAACTGCATTATCCAAACCATGACCTGACTCTCGAAAAAACGTTTGCGGGCTCAATTTTTCAAGGCGGCATTGTAGTTGGCCTAGATACCTTCGAAAAATTTTTTCCGCAGCAATCTGGCGCCCGGATGTGGCTCCTGCGAAATACGGAGAAACTGCCTGGCATTCTGAAACTGCTGGCGGATCATGGGGTTCGTGTCGAATCTTGCAGCGCAAGGATGGCTCGTTTTGATGCCGTGCAAAACCGCTACCTGCTACTGTTCCTGGGCTTGGGTATCTTAGCGCTGTTGCTGGGGCTGGGTGCCTGGGCACTGGCCGTTCAGCGTAGCTTTGTTGAACGGGAGGCGGAACTGCGCCTGTTAGCTGAAATCGGCTTTGTGAAACAGCAGATTTCGAGTATTTTGTTTGCGGAGCAGTTGCTCCTGCTGGGAGGTAGTTTGCTGCTTTCTCTGGTGCTACTTCTCTTTCTGTCGTTTATCAGCGACTTGTCGCTGTTTATCGTAATGCTCTGCCTGGTCTTGTTCATCCCATTGGCAATCCTGGCATTACGCGTAGCAGTTTTACGACTGGTAACGAAAATGACACTTAACAATTCTTAGCGATACATCACAAAAGGAGAACTATGAGTAAACGTTTGCTTGTTCTTGTCTGCAGTGCCTTATTGAGCACTTGTTTTTCCCGGGCTGCGGAAGAAGTCTTGGGGTTCCGGGGCAAAAATCAACAGGGTTTTTTTGCTGAAAAGGATTTGTTGAAATCCTGGCCTGTCGCGGGGCTCAAACCGCTCTGGGTATATGCTGAGCTGGGGGCGGGTTGGGGCTCTCCCGTTATTGCCGGCAAAAGGATTTTCATTACCGGGAGTGACCCCAGCGATACGAAAATGGAAATGCTGACCTGCCTGAACTCCAAAGGTGAAAAACGTTGGTCGGTGAGGCTTGGAGAAGCTTGGTCGAAATCCTATCCCGGGGCGCGCACAACGCCAACTTATGTGGCAGGCGAAAAGCGCAGAGAGGGACATCTTTATGTGTTTACCGGCAGCGGAGTTCTCGTCTGTGTCGCCGAAAAAGATGGGCGGATCATCTGGCAGCAGAATGTCGCCCAGGACTATCAGGGCAAGCCCGGCTCTTGGGGATTTGCCGAATGCGTAACCGTCGCCGAAGGCAAGGTCTTTGCCAGTCCGGGTGGCGATAAAGCCAGCATGGTGGCTTTTGACCTGAAGACCGGGAAAGTCGTCTGGGAAACGCCAGCTTTACGGGATCGTACAGGCTATATCGCCCCAGTTTTGCTGAAAGGACAGCTGATCCAGGTGGGAGCTAAATATATTTTCGGAGTCGATGTCCGTAGCGGAAAGTTGAAATGGAAACTGAATTATATGGAATATGGCGGCAAGCGCGGCGAGATCAACTGCAACCCCGTGCTGGTCAAAGGCAGTCAGATTCTGGTTAGTAGCGGTTATGATCATGGTGCCGTCATGCTCGAACTGCAACCCTCCGGAGATGATGTCAAAGTACGCTGGAGCAATCCCGAACTGGACTCCCATCACGGAGGCCTCGTTGAATACAATGGCAAAATCTATGCTTCGAACTGGACCAATAACAGCACTGGAAACTGGATCTGCGTCGATTGGAATTCTGGCAAAACCTTGTATGATTCCCCTTGGGAAAATCTGGGCAAAGGACAGATTGTCGCCGCCGATGGCATGCTTTACCTGTATGAAGAAAAACGCGGCACAGTAGCACTGGCAAAACCCAATCCCGTCAAACTGGATATCGTCAGTAAATTCCCCTTTAACCTTGGTTCAAAAGAACATTGGGCGCATCCGGTGATCTGCGACGGTAAGCTGTATCTGCGCCGCGGCAATGCTTTGGCAGTCTATGATATTCGTGCTACATCGCAGTTATAAGTCCACAGACGTGGGCTGGACGACTTAAGCCTCATGAAAAACTTTTTGCACAAATTCCGGCTAAGGAATTTCAGGTTCAGATAAGTTTATTGCTGAAAAACCCAAGGCGTACCCCACCCGCAAGGCGACCTACATTGGTCTGCTGGACACAAGCTCCAATGAGCTTCTTCGCGCTGCCAATACCGTTGAACTGACCGGCGAGATGATCGATGACTTACAAAAGAAGGGCATCATTGTCGGCGAGGGGAAAGCGTTCCGCTGTGGGCGAGCTGCGCAGTTTATCCATCGCATTCCAATCGGCGGAGTTGGCCAAAGCTGTGTGATTACCATTGGTTATTACCGCGTTGTTCATTATTACGCAAAGTCGAGCGGTTTCCTGGATGCGCTGGAAGGCGCATTTGGAAACAACGCCGAGGCTTTGTTTGCGCTTGATGGCCCAGCGACTGGATTCAAATCTCGGCTGCTATCTTGCGCGGGACTGGGCAGAGGGCAGTCC
>JBAXYW010000112.1:0-10381 GCA_041670605.1 Lentisphaeria bacterium | reverse complement strand
CTATGATTGTCTGGCTGTGCAGACGATCACATCATATTGTAGCCACACCTCTTTAATCAGGCGTAATGCCTGGGAGATGCCAATGCCTTTGGAAAATCCCGAGGGGTACGGGGAGCAGAGCTCGCTGTATCATTTTTATTCGTTTGTACCCACAAATTCAGGTGAATACCCAAAAATTTAGCACTCAAGTTTCCATCATTGCGGGAAAATCCACTACAAAAACAATGGGGGTATAAACTTGACATCACCCAACTTGCCGGCACGCCCTATATGTGGTGGTATGATTTCGAGAGGTCTTGTCTGACAGCAATTCATGTCCCTTTCTCAATCCAGCATAGTTCAAAATAAGGTTACACTGCAGGACATGGTTCCAATGTGGTTTGAACGAGAATCGCACTCGATAAAATCCACATAAAAGAGTGATAATAAACATATTGAATACTATAAAACACCCCCATCGTTCCTCACCATAGCATTCCTCAACTTGTCAACGGCTTTTCTATTGTTGGGATATGCATCGATATACTAATACACTAAATATGTTTCGGGTAGTATCAAGTTTATACCCCTAAAAACAAAATCTGTGGTGATCTGCGTAAGCTGCGGATAAAATCTCCCGGAAGACCTTTTTGGATGGGGTCTCCCTAAGGAACCGTTAAAAAATATACGGGGCAGACTGTTATCCACACACATTTGCTTTAAGTCTAACCTAGCCAGCAAGGATTATCAGACTCATAAAGAATCCAAAACTTTCCCAGAAATTCCTACACAATCATGGACGCTCCATGACTTTTTATGATAGTGTATGATTCTGCTTGAAAATTCACTCTGGGAAGCTATTTTTTCATTGCTACGCAGAAATCAGCCAGCCCACCCAACCGGGGGGACCTCCTACCCTAAAGGTAGACGCGCGCGCGACGAGTAGCGCTCCACAAAAAGGAAACTGGGGAAGTGGGCGATTACACCCAGCTCAATAACTTTCCTTGCTCCAGCATCAGTAGCGCTTTCCCTTTCATATTTGGCCATTATCTTAAATAGGTAACACAAACGGCCTGTAACTGCAGGTTGCTTTCCTTTTCCGACAACCCATTTGTTTTTGCAATACAGGAGAGTGAAGATGAAAATTATCGATGCCCACAATCATCCGGATTGGCATGGTCATGATTTGGACAAATTTCTGGCGAATATGGATCGCTATGGCATTGCACAAACCTGGCTGTTGAGCTGGGAATGCCCACTTCATGAATATGGCAAGGGGTACGCTAATGTCGTGCCAGCCGAAACGCTCGGCTCCACCACTGGTCCGATCCCTTTCAGCCGTTGTGTCAGCTACAAAGAACGCGCACCGGAACGTTTCATCCTCGGCTATGCACCCGACCCCAGACGCCCCAATGCCTGTGAATTACTGCAGGCCGCACATGATATCTATGGCGCAAAAATCTGCGGTGAATTCAAGATCCGCTTGATGATGGATGACCGCGATGCAATCTGGCTATTCCGGCAGGCCGGCAAATTGAAAATGCCGGTGACTTTGCATCTTCAGGAAGACTTGCGCCAGGATGTCAATCCCTGGAATGAGTGGTGGGGAGGCTCCATTGATGCCCTGGAACGCGCCCTGCAGCTGTGTCCGGAAACCATCTTTCTCGGCCATGCCCCGGGTTTCTGGATTCATATTTCCGGAGATGAGCTGTATAAAACGACGCAGTATCCCCCGATGCCCTGCCCCGTGCAGACCAATGGACGCCTGATTCAGCTGTTGCGACAATATCCCAACCTCTACTGTGACTGGTCGGCGGGCTCAGGACGCAGTGCACTACAACGAGACCCTATCTTTGCCAAAGAATTCTTGCTGGAATTCCAGGATCGCTTCCTGTATGCCAGAGATTATTTCGACAACCTGCATCAGGAATTCTTAGGCACCCTGGATCTGCCGGAAGCCGTACTGGCAAAAATCTATTACCAGAATGCGGAAAAACTGTTACAAGAAAGTTGAGGAAAGACGTTGACCACTTCTGTTCTCAAACCTAGACTGGTCATCCATCTGCAACACCCGCGAGTAGCCTGTTGGAGCATGACTGCCACTCAGGCGGAAAAACTTGCCGTACAGTTGCCGGAGTATTGCGTCAAACTCTGCGACGATAAAAGCGAATTCCAGGCTGCGCTCCCCACTGCCGAAATTGTCATCACCTGGCATTTTCGCCAGGAATGGCTCTCCCTAGCCCCAAAGCTGAAAATCCTCGCCACCCCGGCTGCAGGGAAGGATTATTTCACCCTGCAACTACCGCCTCAGATACAAAGTTGGAATGGGCGTTTCCATGGCGAACTGATCGCTGAAACCGCAGTCGGTGCCCTGCTGGGCATGTGTCGGGGGCTCTTCTCCTCGGTCAGCCATTTTGCCCATCAAGCCTGGCCACAAACAGAAATCAGTGTGCAACAAACGACCCTCCGAAACAGCCGAATCCTGATCCTCGGCTTTGGCAGAATCGGACAGTGGATCGGAAAGCAGCTAAAGCCTTTCGGAGCCCGCATCGAAGGCATGCGCCGGAACCTCAGCCTCCCCCCACCAGATTGGTTCGCACCAAACGATCAGATTTTCAGCGAATCCGAGCTGGATGCCAAACTGCCGCAAACCGATCACCTGATCCTCTGTTTGCCGCGCAGCTTGGAAACGGATCAAATCTTGGACCGCCGCAGAATCAACTTGCTACCCCCAAATGCCACGATCAGCAATTTTGGCAGGGGCAATGCCATTGCTACAGAGGCTCTGGCCGATGCACTTCAACAGCAACGCCTCAAAGGGGCTTTTCTGGATGTCTTTCCGGAAGAACCCCTGCCGGAAGAGTCTCCCCTACGCCACTGCCCAAAGCTCTGGCGCCTCCCACATCTTTCTGCAGTCGCCCCGGATTATCTGGATTTATTTATTCAGGATTTCATCAGGCAATATCAGGAATTCCAGCATCCTATTCCCTAAACGGGCGATCGATATTATGTTTCCTCAAGCAAACGGCTGCGGACTTTGTTGCTCCGAATTGCTGAAAATTCCACTTCCACTCGGTGGCGAGCTTGCTGGCGGCGTTTTTCGCATTCAGCAGGATTTTGCAGCAATTTCTCCAGTGCCTCTGCCAAAGTTTCGGCGCTTATTTTTTGCAGTGGCCAACCTGTTTCGGCGCTCAATAATTCACCGATTCCGCCACTTTGACCGCCTAGCACCGGGACGCCAACCGCCATCGCTTCCACCAAGACATTCGGAATGCCCTCCTGATTACGATCTACAGCCTCAATGCTGGGAAGGCAGAAAATATCCGTCGATTGCAGGCGTTCCAACACCTGTTTGCGTTCCACCACTCCCGGCCATTCCAACTGCCCTTCGATCCCCAGTTGCGCCGCCTGCAGACGCAATTCCTCCTCCAGTGGCCCGGCTCCCAGCAGGGTCAAACGCAAAGCCCGCTTGCGCTGCAACAACAATGCAACAGCCCCAAATAAAAATCGAATCCCCTTTTTGGCAACAAAGCGCCCGACAAAAAGCAATTTTGGGACTGGACTGAGTTTCCACTGTTCGCGGTATGGCCAAGCATCCAGATCCAGACCATGATGAATCAGGTGCAGTTTTTTGGCGGCCACCGGGCATTGCTGTACCAGAAAGGTACCCGCAGCGCGATTGCAGGCGGTAATAAATTTTGCTCCCTGACAAAGCCGCTCCAGCGAATATTGATTCGTATAGACATCCGCGGCATGGACGCCGATACTATAGCTGATTTCCAGACGTTTTGCCGCCTCGGAAGCCAACAATGCTCCCAGATCCGCAAATTCCGCATGGATATGCCGCGCATGACATGTACGCCCCAGACGTACAAGTTTGTGCATCAGCCGGCGTTGCCGAAACAGTGTCAGCCGGCACTGGACGCTGGACGGGATCCAACGACGCAGCTTCTGCCATCTGCTTTTGCTGCTTTCGGAAAATCTGGAAATTCCTTTGGCAACGCTGAGAATCTCCACGTCCGGCCAATCCGGTTGCGGCTCACAGTCTCCCGGAAAAAGTGCCAGAGCCTTCAGCGGCAGTTCTTCTTTCAGCAACAGCTGCAGATCCTGACGAAGAAAAGTCTCGCTCCATAACGGATAATGCGTCAGCAGATAGATGATTTTCGCCTGGCCGACTCCTTCACTCAGCCATTTTTCCTGTTCGCGTTGCCGTAAGAACCCACGCACTAATTTTTCGAGTTTATAGCCAAGTGCTACATGGAGCAAGATCAGCAGCACGATAACGACATAAGTAAAGAAAAGTGGCAGGTATTCCAAAGAACAGACTTCGCAGGCAAGATGCAGCTGTACTTCCGGCGGATTGCCGCCTTGTGGCGAGCTGTTAATCCTTGCCTGCAACTGATAGCGTCCCTCTGGCAGTAGCGGCAAACGGGCGATTGGCAAAAGATTACTGCCAAGACGGGTTTGCAGGCTATGCTGCAAACGCAAAGGAGCACTTGCCATAATATGCCCCCCCCTATCCATAATATTAACAATGCCGGCCATTTGCCCCCAATCTTTCTGCAAATCCTGCATCGTTTCGGCCTCATCGACATTCTCGCTTTGCAGTTGTGCAACGACTGCTTGAAGGCTGAGCAGCAAGCCCTGTCCGGTAGCTGGAAAATCAAACGAAAATTCCAAGACCTGCTCGCTGCCGGCAACAGGTTGAAAAGCATCCCCCGTCACCAGAAAATTCTGGGAGCGGGCAAGCCGGCCTCGCAAATGCCAGGCTTTGCTGATCTGCGACAAGAGCAGCACCAAGGCCACAAGCCCTGTTATAATTAAAAGCGATCCGACCCAATAAATAGAATGACTCTTACGCATAATCCGCCTTTCAAAAATATCAATTTTCTGAATCTCCTACAATATAAGAAGTTTTCCCGTTTTGTCGATTCTCCGGCTAGCTTTTCTTTCCAATTCTCCCCTTTTCGATCAAATGCTGTATTTTATTGACTTTCCGCTGATCGCTGATTAACTTAAGAAGGAGCCATTGCGTAAATGGGCTCCTAATAAGGCGGCCACAAGTACCCGCCAACAGCGCTGATCGAGAGTAGGGAAAACACCATGGGAAAAGGGTTTATCCACAGCGTCCACTTCGGATTTATTCACAATGAACAGTTCTGATCCTGAACACACAGCCTTGACTCTTGCAGAAAACACTGCGCTACAGTCGCCTTTGCTGGTACAAGGCGGTTCTGTCTTTCTGCCTGGAAAAAAACGATGCAGGATAGGGGATCCGGATTTTAACGAACAACTTTCGGCCATTCTGCCGGATGATATCGGGCCGGTATTACTACAACAACTCGCGCATAAACGCCAGCGGACACACCCACTTTTTATTCCAGCTCTGCTGCTTTTCTTTGCTCTCTGCCTTTTTTTCATGTACTCTTTTTTCCCTAGACAGCTGCCAACGACCCAGGGACGAGCATTCATTCCTGCCCCAGCATATGTCGCGCCGCAAAACAAAGAGTTTTATGAAATCTTCAAAAAAGCAGAAAAAGCATATCGGCAACAAGCTTTTCAGGAATCCCATCAACTTCTGCTCCCTTTGCTTAAGCAATTAGAACAACAAATCCCCCTGTCAGAAGCGACATCCCTGCTCTATTATTATTTCAATTCCCTGCATGAAGGTCTTTTCTCCCCGATAGACTTGGGACGGGCACGCGGTCTACTTTCCCAGCTCTGTGCACGCGATCCGGAACAAATTCTCTGGAAAATTTATTACGTAGCCTTTACTGCCCCTGATCTGAATTATCAGCAAACCCTCCGGGAACTGAACGAAGGCAGGCTGGAGCAAACCTGGGAGATTAGACTGCTGCACATGAAAAAACTTATGAGCTACCTCGATCAGGCGACACTTATCAATCAAAAAAAACGGACCAAGGATAAGAATCCGCAGCTCCAGTATGAAATTGTCCTGGACCTGTTAAAAAGCAAAGTACTGGTCAACCGCTGGCTGCTGGAGGGCGGCAAAGGAAAAAGCAAACTGCCCGATGACCTCCGAAACCCCGGCGTCGAATTCAGGGAACAAGCCTACCAAATCGCCAGTCAGCATAAATATCACCAGCACCTGGAATTTCTGCAAATCCGACACTTCATTGTGCTGACCCTGAAAAATCAGCACCGCTTTGCCAATCCCTTCTTTTTTAATGGCAGAGAACATATCCTGGCGGATGCTTTGAATCAGGAACTGGAAAGCCTGACACTGCAGATGCAAAGGACCGAAAAATAAGATAAAAACCGCAATCATTCCACAGAAACAATGTCAAATTCAATCCCACTTCTTCGCTTGGAACCAGAGCAAATCCCCTGGGCCAATGGGGTCACTTCCTTCCATGACCCCAAATTCTATCTCGCTTTCATTCTTTATTTGGCGGCCTTCAGCTCTTTTGCCGCCGACCCGTTTTTTCAACAACAAGGAGTTTTTGTTTATCAGCAGGGTGTCATTACGCTTTTTTTGGCCTTCATTCTGGCGGCGGCTTTCAACTGGGAGCTCTACCTGTTTGGAAAACCCTCCGGTGCCAACCTGATCCTGCAATTTCTGCTGATTCTGCCACTGGCCCTGTTTCTGGCCCGGATTCTGTCCAGTGCCAGTCCACTGCCGGAGCCAGTCGGCTTCGTGGCTGAATTTCTGAGCAAAATCAAAAACAGCCTGAAAACCAATGCGAGCAGCCTGCTGCCGCCTTGGTTGCTGGACCTTTTCGTTAACTGGAAAATATCCCTGCTCACCGTACTTTTTCTTTTTGTCCTCAGTCTGAAACATTTGCATCTGAAATTAGCGGGCATCCTGATCCTGCTGGCCATCCCCTTATTTACCACGCTGACCCTGAAACCCGAACTGCCATTCCTGATCGGTGCGTTGCTTCTGCTGATCGGCAGCAGCCTGCAATTCTGCCGTTATGACAAGATCCTCTACTATGAAAACGTGATTAAAGCAGTCACTGCCCCAGGCGAGATTGATGCAACCCTGCTGCAAGTCCTGTTGCTGGCCATGAAAAAACTCTTTCAACGTGGCGAAAAATTGTCAGAATTCCATTTGTTGCAAATCATCAAAGACGCTTATGGGTCACAGCACCCCTTTAGCGACGAGGAATTTAAATTAATGGCCGCTGAAATCAGCAAAAAGATGGTCTATACCTATGACCTGGTGCATATACAGGGAACCAGTGCCGGCTTTTATATGCTGCCCAATCCCGCCCTGTTTTATTATGATAACTTGCTGGGTGGAATCGCCGTCTTTCCGCGGCTGGTATTATCCCTGGCCGTTGCAGTCATCTGGGTTCTCTTACCCATCGACCTGATCCCGGATGCCATCCCATTCTTCGGCACTCTCGACGACATCGGAGTCGTCGCCTTCGCAAGCCTAATACTGAAAAACTCTCTTGAACAGAAATAAAAAGCGATCAGGAAATTGGGGCAACAGTTCGATTTGCCAATTTGTCCATCGCCCTCTGGCGAAAAAAACTTCCATAAATCGATTATGGGACAGGCAGTTTGTAGCAGACCCGCATACCAAGACCATTAATACGCTGTTCAGGAGGAGCACCCTCACAAAAAGCGGCCCGGCAATGGCGCGCATCGCTGTTCCAGCCGCCACCCCGGGTCACTTTTTTCACGCACTGCTGGATCATTTCTTCCGCATTATTTGTGGAACTCTTTGCCGAAGAGCCTCTCAAGCCATCCTGACACCATTCCCAGACATTGCCATGCATATCGTACAATCCCCAGGCATTTGCTTGAAATTGAGCGACCTCCACAGTCATTCTCCGATAACTTCTCTTTTCAGCTCCGCCATAGGGATAGCGGCCATCGAAATTTGCCATGCTAGCAGCGAGCTGTTGTCCGAAATGAAATGCGCTTGTCGTTCCAGCCCGACAAGCATATTCCCATTGTATTTCTGTCGGCAAACAAAAATCATGCCCTAATTTTTCGCAGAATATTTGGCAGTCTTCCCAGGAAACATTTTCCACAGGTGCGTTTAATCCGACCTGTTTGAAACAAGATGGATTTGCTTTCATCACTTGCTCCCATTGCCCCTGCGTCACTTCCGTTTTTCCCAGGTAATAACATTTTTCCACCATGACGAACTGCGGCTTTTCTTCTTCATAGCGCCCTGACTCCGTTAGGAGACTGCCCATCCGGCACTTGCCAGAAGGAATAAACATCATCGACAGGCCGGATGCCTCATGCAGAATTTCCTTCGCCCACCCGGTTCGGGTATAGGGTTCTTCGGTCGTTTCTGCGGCGGCTCGGAAGCCCGGAGGAACCCGCAAGCCCACCACAGCAAGCTGTGCTGTCCAGGATTGCAATCCCTCCCAGCCAGCCGTTATTTCTCTCTCAACAATATTGCTGCGTTTTCCTGCCGATATTGGCAAGCTTGCGTAGACACGATAAGTTTCTCCCGGCAGCAGCACAAAAGTATCGTCCTCCTTGCGACAATCTGGTTTAACGCACACGATTCCTTCTGAAATCTCTATTCCATCCAATTCCACAACAACCCGTAAACGAGGCAAATGAGAACCTACTGTAGCCTGTTTCAACGTATTGGCTTCCGAGATTGCCGTTGGCAACAAAGTTAAAGCACTGGAGTATGCCTTCTTCCCTGCCATCGGTTCATCGTAGCTGGCAATCCCGCATTGGGCAAGCTCCTCGACTTCTGACCAAGTTTTCCCACCATAGGCCAATAACAGCTGCTGATCGGCGCTGACGATTTTTTCATATTCACTGCGAATCGTTTGATAAGCCCGATATTGCCATGCCCGAAAGCCCAGCCACCCAGCCGCAAGCACAAAGAACAACAGCAAAACCAAACAAATTCGGGGAAAAGCGCTGGACGAATGGCGCTTCTGCAGAGTGTCGATAAAAACACCGCAACTGGCAAAACGCAAGGCAGGGTCTTTTGTCAAAGCTTGCTGCAAGGCCGCATTCTGTCCTCTTGACAATTCCGGCAATGGCTCCGGATTTTTCTCTTCTAACACTCTGGCCATAATTGCCGAATCGCCAGTCTCAAAAACGGAAGCAAAGGGGATTTCACCACCGACCAGTTCATAAAACATCACGGCCAAGGCATACTGATCTGCCGCTGCATCTTGGTGTCGTCCGTTCCACTGCTCAGGAGCCATATAGGGACGGATTCTAGAGCTCACGCCAATCATAACCGATATCCGGCTCAGCGACAAGCGAATTTCTGATTCCAAAGCAAAAGGCAAAATTTTAACAGAAACTCCAGTCTCTTTTTGCTCAATGAGTACATTCACCGGTTTGAAATCCCTGTGCACGATCTTCTCTGAATGCGCATAATCAAGTACCGAAGCAAGCTGTCTACACACATAAAGCGCCAGCCCCAGCGGTACACACCCCCCTGAAAATGTGTTCTGCCACTCTGGGAGGGTTCGACCGAACGCATAGTCCATAACAATTAGAATATCACCTGGAAAAATGCGAAAATCACGCGAAATAACTGGATCCAGCGCCTGTACCTGATGCAAATATTTGATATTGACTATCTGTGGATGCGAGAGCCTCTGTAAATCAGTAATACATTGACGAATTCGTTCGAGTTCCTCAGGACTCTGTGATATTGCACCAGGCAGAACGCAGGCGGACAGCTGCATTCCGGTTACCGTATCTTCAAGAGTATAAAATACTCCACAAGAACCCTGTATCGGCTGGCTGGTCAAGCGAAAATGATCCACATACCCCAAATCGGAACGATCCATGCTCCCCCCCCCTTGAAAAACAAAGGCTCATCGAATTCTTGATAAAATACCCCTCCAATAATATTCTGCAAAAAAAACTGCAAACTTTTTACAAAATCAGTATTTGCTCAGTTGACACCACAGAGTGCTTGCTCCTTGGCACAGAAAATAAAGTTGCACAACTTATTATTTTACAAAAAGTCGTTATCTTAAAACAAAAAAACCTCCTGTTTTAACTTTGGAGCAAGGATGAAACACGAACTACAGGGGACATATACCACGACCAACTCGGTTGGCGAAACCGTTCGGGCCTTTGTACCGAACCGTATCCGGATTCTCCCCAGAAAGTAGCCGGCGCTTCCAGCTCCCATTCCCGTCTCCGTCTCCAAAAGATTTCACACTGCGACACGAGGTCATTTCGGGGCAGGCGCGTTCGTCGGATAGATACGTTTGTAGTTCAGCCTTCAGGCTGCGTGGCCCCCGCGGGCTTTAGCCCGCTTACTCGTTCCCGGACACCTCCGTTTTTCGAGACGAAAACGAACCGCGATACCGGATGCTGGCGAGGACGCCTATTGGCGCTAACTTAAAATATATCGGGGTGTGAAATGAATCATTGAGGTGCCCCTACAGGGCACTATTTACAAACTACACGCCTACCCCGGGCG
>JBAXYW010000111.1:0-10384 GCA_041670605.1 Lentisphaeria bacterium | reverse complement strand
GGGAACGGAGAGGATCCGGAGCTGGAAGCTCCGGGCACTTTCTGGGGAGAGAGTGGGGAAATTGTAAGTTGTGAATGGTAAGTTGTAAGTTGTGGGGAACGGGAACGGAGAGGATCCGGAGCTGGAAGCTCCGGGCACTTTCTGGGGAGAGAGTGGGGAAATTGTAAGTTGTGAATGGTAAGTTGTAAGTTGTGGGGAACGGGAACGGGGAGGATCCGGAGCTGGAAGCTCCGGGCACTTTCTGGAGAAGGAACGGGAACGGGGAGCGAGTGCGTGGTGCGTGGTGCTTATTGAAGGATTATCGGCGTGCTACCGGATGGTGTTGTTTTGCCTGTCTTGATGGAAAATCGGTATTATATTAACGATGAGTTTTGGGTATTTCCGGTGTTGTTGCCGGGATTCGTTTCTGTAACCGGAAGGAGTCCGCATTATGCGCAAAGGTATTTATTACAGTTTTTTGCCTGGCGAAACGCCGGAGGAACGCTTTAGCACCGCCGCTGAGCTTGGTTTTTCCTGTGTGGAGATTCCGGCGTTGGAGACGGCGGCGGAACGGGTTCGTTACCGCAAGGCCGCCGAAGCTGCAGGGATTGCGGTTGCCAGCGTGATGAACAGCAAGCATTGGGCTAGTCCTTTGTCTGATCCCGATGCAACGGTTCGCCAAGCATCCCGGGAAGGAATTTTGCAGGCGCTGGCTACGGCGGTGGAACTTGGCGCAAATACGGTGCTTCTGGTACCTGCCGTAGTGAAGCCGGATGTGACCTACGAACAGGCTTGGGATCGCTCCGCCGCCGAAATCGAAATGCTGCTGCCCTCTTTTGAAGCAGAAAAGGTGTGTCTAGCCATCGAAAATGTGTGGAATAAATTTTTGCTCAGTCCTTTGGAAATGAGGGCTTATATTGATTCTTTTGCCAATCCGTTTCTGGGTGCCTATTTCGATGTCGGAAATATCTGTTTTTTCGGATATCCCCAACATTGGATTCATGGTCTTGGCAAGCGTTTAAAAAAGGTTCATATCAAGGGTTTTGATACTCGTACGCGGGCTTTTACGAGCCGTTTGCTGGGTGGAGATATTGACTGGCAAGGCGTCTGCCGGGCTTTGCAAGAGGTTGCTTACGACGATGTGCTGACTGCCGAAATTTCCGGAGAAGGGGACACTCCCTTGGCCAAGGCGCAGAATATCAGTACGGAGATGGATCAGATTCTGGGATATTTGTAAGTTTTATAAGAAGAGAAGCGCAGTTATGTCATATGCACGCACAACGATTGCCAGGATTGCCGGGTACACGCCCGGAGAGCAGCCTGGGGATCAGCCGATCATCAAACTTAACACCAATGAGAATCCCTATCCGCCGGCTGGCAAAGTTGGGGAGGTTTTGCGGAGTTTTCCGTTTGAGCGTTTGCGTTTATATTCCGAGCCCAGTGCACAGATGGTTCGGGTAGCCGCCAGTGCGGTTTATGGGATTCCTGCGGAGCAGATTCTCTGCGGCAATGGGTCGGATGATTTGCTGACGATTGCGTTGCGCAGCTTTGTTGATCAAGGAGCCGCGTTGGCCTACACCGATCCGAGTTATTCTCTGTATCCGGTGTTGGCGGATTTGCAGGGGGCGATACGGCATCCCGTTCCCTTGGATGAAGATTTCGAATTGCCGGAAAATGCGGCGGAATTGGCCGGCGATGCAACACTTTTTTTGTTGGCTCGTCCGAATGCGCCTACTGGAAACAGTTTTCCCATGGCCAGGGTGAAAAAACTCTGCCAGGATTTTTCCGGAGTGGTCTGGATTGATGAAGCGTATGCCGATTTTGCCGAAGACCATTGCCTGGGGCTGGTATCTCGATTTCCCAATGTCGTAGTCTCCCGCACCTTTTCGAAGAGTTATTCTCTGGCGGGGCTGCGCCTTGGCCTGGCGTTTGCTCAAGGCGGATTGATTCAGGAGATGGAAAAAGTCAAGGACTCTTACAATGTGGATATGCTGACTCAATTTCTGGGCAAAGCGGCTCTGGAGGAGCATGCCGTGATGCTGGCGAATGTCCAAAAGATTCAGCAGACTCGCCAATGGACAAGGGAAAAACTGCTTGAACTAGGCTGTCAGGTACTGCCATCCCAAGCGAATTTTCTTTTTGTCAAAACCGTGCGTCCTGCGACGGAGGTTTTTGCCGGCTTACGGCAACATGGTTATCTGGTGCGCTACTTTAATTTGCCGCGGGTGTCCGAATACATACGGGTGACGATTGGACGTCCGGACGACATGGCCGGTTTCATTGCCTGTCTGTCAAAGATTGGGTGTTGAGGCAAAGCGGGGCGGGGGGGCGTCCTGCCCGGCTATTTTGGCGGCATTTTCAGGTATTCGCGTGCCAGTGTTGCCAGTGCACGGGAGCGTGGGATTTCAGTCATATGAGCCAGTTTTTCTGCGAGGTATTGGATTTCTTCGTTTTCCGTAAAGGTGATGATTTGTTCGACTTGTTCCAGGGATAGTGGGTTTGAGCGAGGGAGTTTTATGGTTTTGGCGGGTAGGCTGGGGGCATTTCCGGCACCGGTTTTCAGCCATTCCAGATCGACTTGTGCTTCGGCTGCGATGGCCAGAAGGAGCGCGTCACTGATGCCCCCGATGCCGGATTCGAGTTTGGAATAATGGCTGAGGCTGATTTGCAGGCGTTGCGCAAAGTCACGCTGAGAAATCCGCAGCAGACTGCGGATGATTCGTAAGCGGGGAGCAATCTCGATAAGCTGTTTTTTCATGTGGATTAATATAAAGCACGAAAGGATGGATGCGACGAATCGCAGAGACTGCCCAGCCTTCGTCTCATTGACTCTTCAATGTGTCACATGAATTTTGCTGAAATATCTGGAATTTTCATGAGGATTTACGAATCTCCATATCAGGATGCCGTTTCAAATGCCGCTCTGGAAGAATTTTTGTTTCGGCGACGTCCATTGCAGTCTGCTTTGTTGTTTTACCGTAATGAAGATAGTGTTCTTTGGGGGCGCAACCAGAATCCCTTGTACGAATGCGCGTTGGATCACTGTCTGGCTGAAAAGGTGACCCTGATTCGGCGGATTTCCGGGGGAGGTACGGTATACCATGATTTGGGGAATTTGAATTATTGTTTTGTTTTGCCTCGGGAAGCCTACGATCCGGCTCGATACGTTGGACTGATCGCTGGGGCGCTCCAGGATTTAGGGCTGAGCGTGGTGTCTGTCTGTCCCCGGCACAGTATCTGGGTGGATAACAGAAAAGTGTCGGGAACGGCTTTTGCCTTGTCCGGCCCCGCCGTTCTGTTGCATGGTTGTTTGTTGTTGCAGACGGATTTGCAGCGCTTGCAGAAGTTATTGACACCGCAAATGCTTTTTGCTAAGGAGGGGGCAGTGCGGCGGATCGCTTCTATACGCTCTACGGTTGCCAATTTGCAGGAATATGTACCGGGTCTGGACATGCCGGCGCTGATGGATGCGATCTGCAAGCGCCTCCGGAAAAACAATGTGGTGTCACCTGAAGTGTTTTGTCCGGAAAGGCTGCAGATCGATGAAATGGAATTGGCTCCGTTCCGGAAAAAGTTTTCGGAGGCGTCTTGGACTTTGGAGCTCGCCAAATCCTGATCGGGGTGCTGTGGACTCGCAACCCGTTTGCTATTGCCGTTCTGCTGCTTTTTTAACCGGAAATAAGTTGCGAAACACGATGCCGAAAATTTTGCAAACTGTATTATTACTGATTGCTTCGAATGTCTTTATGACCTTTGCCTGGTATGGGCATTTGCGCAATATGGGGCATCGTCCTTGGGTAATTGCGGCGATTGCGAGTTGGGGCATTGCCCTGTTTGAATATCTGCTGCAGGTGCCAGCCAATCGGATCGGCTCCGGCGTGGTTTCCGTGGCTCAGTTAAAAATCATTCAGGAAGCGATTTCTCTGAGTGTTTTTGTTCCTTTTGCCCTGTTTTATATGCGGGAGAAATGGAATTGGAATTTTCTTTGGGCGGCTTTGTGTATTGTAGGGGCTGTATTTTTCATGTTCCGGCGTTAGGGAGGCAGAATGATTGGTATCCGGGACAATTTGGAGAAACTTGAACAGTATGTGGTGGAAATCATCAATGGGAAGAAGCGGGATGGCTTTGCCCGGATTTTTCGCTATTTTTTGTTTTTCTTGTCGAGGTTGTACCGTAATGCGGTGCAGTTTCGCCTGAGTTTGTATAATACGTCGATTTTACGGCAACGGGTGCTGGGCTGCTTTGTCGTCAGTGTCGGCAATCTGACGACGGGGGGTACCGGCAAGACGCCTTTGGTGGAGATGTTGGCTCGCACGCTGGCGGAGCGCGGCAAACGGGTGGCGATTTTGAGTCGTGGTTATCGCAGTAAGCCGGGACCTCTCTGGCATCGCATCAAATCGCTGTTTTCCGGCAATCCAGAAGTCGTGCCGCCGCGGTTTGTTTCCGATGGCAATCGGGTATTGCTTGACTCCAGTCAGGCCGGCGATGAACCGTTTATGCTGGCGCGGAACCTGTTGGGTCGTAATGGTCGTCCCGGGGTCATGGTGGTGGTTGACAAAGACCGTTACAAAGGCGGAACCTTTGCCACCCGTCGAGGTGCCGATATCATGATCCTGGATGATGGCTTCCAGCATCTGCGCCTGCGTCCCTGGACTAATATCCTGGTCGTCGATTCAACAAATCCTTTTCATAATCACGAAATGTTGCCTTGCGGGATGCTTCGCGAACCGATCAAAAATTTGCGTCGGGCGGATTATATTTTTCTGACTAAATGCAACAATGGGGAACATTTACGGCATTTGCACCGTTTTTTGAAGCGTCATAATTCGCAGGCCAAGATCATTGAATGCAATCATGTGCCCTGTTATCTCGAACAGGTTGATGATCCCGAAAAAGTGTTGCCCATATCCGCTCTTGCCGGTCGCCGGCTGGCGGCTTTGAGTGCGATCGCGGTTCCGGAAAGCTTTGAAAGCGATCTGGAGGCCTTGGGGGGAGAGTTGGTGTATCGGAAACATTTTGCTGATCATCATCGCTACCACGAACAGGAATTGCTGGTATTTTGCAAGAAAGCCCGAAAAGCAGGTGCGGAATTCCTGCTGACCACCGAAAAAGATGCTGTCCGTCTTCCCAAACTGCCGATGGAAATCGCCCCCTTCCTTTTTCTCCGCGTAGAAATCAAAATTTTGCGTGGTCAGGAGCATTTTGAAACTTGTGTTTCGCAGATTTGTCTTGGGCGGTGAATGGACTGGCCGGATTCCGTCTGTTGAATTGGATGGCTAAATTCATTTTTTTCTGTTGAAAGGCAAAAAAAACTGTTTGTGATGTTGCAAAGGCGGTATTTTGGCGTAAACTAATAGATAAGGTACTGATTTTGTTATCGATGATGACTGTTTTCATAACGAGGAATTTGTCCATGCGTTTTAATTTTGTTTGCCGTGAACTGTGTTATATACTGTTTTTCGTCTTGTTGTGCTGTTCTTTTCGGGTTCATGCGCTTGTCGTTCCTCCGGGTGAGCAGTCCGCCCTGCGGGTACAGAAGATTCATTCGGTCTGTGAAGCAGTCTTTACCCGTTTTGGGGAGCAGGTGGCGGAAGCGTCTTTGCTTGCGGAAGTTCGCGCGAAATTGAAGGGCCAGCTGGCTCCTCCTCAGGGGAAAGCGTTGACCGAGGAAGACAGTCAGCGCCTGGTTCAAAAAACGATGCAGCAACGAGCTGCTGAGGCGTATCCCATCCCGGAACCGGCAAAACTTCAGGAAATGGCCGAACAGGCTTTTCCACTTTACCAGCGAGGCGACAGGGTACGGATCCTGCATAAGAAAAATCCTTTTGCGACAACGATTACAGAGGGAATTCTCTATGAAGCCGACAACGGCGTTATCAAAGTCGGCAACAAAGTCATCCGTTTGCGCGACATGTTGGGAATCAGCGAAAATGCGGTCGAAGCCCTGAAATTTGATGAAAAAGCCACTCAGACTAGGCGGGAAAATTTTATTGCTGCGTTGGTTGAAAAACAGCAAGCTGCCAGGAAAGCCTGGTTGCTTGAAAATAAGCAAGCAGTTGAAGAGGAAGTGCTGCGACTCTGTGGGCGCAAGAATGAAGAGAATGGCTATACTTTTTTGGATGACGAATGGCTTTCTGAGGAGGATTTGTTGGTGCGCGTTAGCAGTCTGTCCTTTGCTCGCCTGTCCCTGTTACGGAAAATGGAGAAGGAACGGGAGATCATTTTGGCGGAACGTTCACTGGAAGCTCAGATGCAGACGGTTGAGTTGAGCAACCGGATTGCTCCGGCGGGTACTTGGCTTAGTCCTGCGGCGGAGCTCAACCGACGAGCCAAGGCGGAGAAGGAGCGGCTGGCCGCTCTGGCCGCTGCCAAAGAAGCCGTTTTGAAACGGGAAGCGGAAGAAAAAGCCCGTCTGGCAGAAGAAAAATCAGCGAAAATACGAGCTGTGGAGGCTGCTGCTGCCCACAAACGCGCGGAGATGGAAGAGCAGATGGCGGAGATTAATTACAGTCGTGGCAAAGGAATTCCGTCTTGGGTTATCATCGTGGTTGTTTTACTGATTGTTGGTCTTGGTGTGGGCTTTTTCCTGTGGTTCCGTAAGAAAAATGAAGATCCGGATTTCAAAAAATTTTTTGAGGGTAAAGGCAAGCTTCAGAAGGAGTTTTGGGCCAGAGTGGATGCTGACCCGGAGCATTTCAAATATGTTTCCTATTTGTTTCCCAACATGAATGAGGCTGGCAGTGCGTTGAGCAAGTTGTCTTATATTTTAACCGATCGGGATGGCAATCTGTCCTGCCGCAAGAAAATTCATTTTGGGGTTTATCCTCATCAAAATGGGGCGGTTTGTTTTGTTGGAGGTGAGAAGCTCAATTATGCTCTTTGGCGGGAGGCTTCGGCGATTTTACCGGAATTGCCTGGGGCGACCTATTTCAAGGTCAGCACCGAGCCGGATGTGATGCTTGATCTGCCGGACGTTGATGCCCTGAACCGGGAAGGTGATTTGCAGGTCAAATCCCTCGGTGTGGAAGACCTTTTGAGTGAATCCGGCGAATACAGCCGTTGCTTCAAATACAGTACGGTCAATAAAGCGAATGCCTTGGCTTTCCTTGAAAAAACGGAGGTGAAGGAAGAAGGTATTGTTATTCATGTCGAGACCCCAGAAGGCATCTTCGGCAAGGATCTTAATGGAATATTCGAGACCTGATGCGGCTCTTGGTTTTGTGTTCGATTTTACCAGCCTAGGTTTTCTGGCCAGAACGCATCGAGCAATTGCTGTATTTCCGCTACGATCAGGGTCGGGCGGAGGTCGCCAAGTTCCGGTTGTTTTTGGCCGTTGAGTACCAGCATGGAGCGCATATTGAAATTGGCGGCGAAACGCATATCGGTATTGACGCGGTCTCCGACCATAATAATTTCCTCACGTTTCACCTGGAAGCGCTGTTCGAGCAGTTCGACCAGCCAGCGATGAGGTTTGCCGGCGATGGCCTGAATAATCGTTCCCGGTTTGACAGCCTTGAAATATTCCAGCAGCAGTCCGGCATCCGGGAGGTCGCCTGGGCAGATCGGGTCTGGGTGGGAAGCCACGATTGGCAGTCCAGCCAGTACCAGTCGGGTCGCTTCGGTTAGTTTCCGGTAGGTCAATTCCGTGTCAAAGCCGATCAGCAGAGCCTTGGCCTTCTCGTAGGAATGCAGATATCCTTGGCTGGCCATATAGGCTTTGAATTTCCGGGTACCCAGGATATAGATTTCCGGGCCTAATTGCATGCCTTTGAGCATCCGGCAGCTGGCTTCACAACTGGTGACAACATTGTGTGGCTTGAGCGTCAGCCCTAGGCGTTTGAGTTTGCGATAATAATCGTTGGGACCGACGGTGCTGTTATTGGTCAAAAAACCGTATTGCAGAGACGATTTACTTAATTTTTCAATCAGTTCTTTAACCCCGGGAAAGAGCACGCCATCAAGGTAAAGGGTGCCGTCCAAGTCGAATAAAATCAGTTTTGCTTTGCTCATGACAGAGGGTTGTAAAGGGGAATTGTTGGCTTTTTGAAGGGGAAAGTTTTACCTGTTCGGGCGCCTGCAGTCGTTTCAAATTTGTGGAGTTTTATATTGTTCTGAGGCCAGGAAGTCGTCCACATCAAAGGGGGATAGATTCCAGATATCACGGGCGTATTCCCGGATGGTGCGATCTGAGGAGAATTTTCCGGAGCGCGCGGTATTCATCAAGGCTTTCTGCACCCATTCCCGGGGATTTTGATAGAGCATGGAGACTCTTTCCTGAGCATCAATATAGCTTCGTAAATCTGCCAGAACCATGAAATGATCGCCGAAATCCAGCAGCGAACGTACGATTGGGGCAAAGGCGTCGGGGTTCTGCGGGCTGAACACATTCTGCCGGATGCAGTCAATCGCGTCTTCGATTTCCCGGTCACTGTGAATGATATCCCAGGGAGAATAATTCTTACGCCGTTCGGCGACTTCTTCGGCATTCATACCGAAAATGAAAATGTTGTCTTCTCCAACTTCCTGCAGGATTTCGAGGTTGGCTCCATCCAGGGTGCCGATGGTGATCGCTCCATTAAGCATCAGTTTCATATTTCCGGTGCCGGATGCCTCGGTGCCGGCCAAGGAAATCTGTTCGCTGAGATCGGCCGCCGGGATGATTTTTTCAGCTAGGGAAACACGGTAATCCGGCATGAAAATGATATGGAGATATTTATTGATGGCGGGGTTGTTATTGACGACTTTGCCGACGCCGTGAATCAGGCCGATAATGCGTTTGGCCATGTCATATCCCGGGGCGGCCTTGGCACCGAAAATAAAAGTCCGGGGCTGGATATGCTGACTGGGGTCTTTCAGCAGTTTACGGTATTGAATGATGATATAGAGCAGTAGCATCAGCTGTCGTTTATATTCGTGCAGGCGTTTTACTTGTACGTCAAACAGAGAATTCGGATTGATCTTCACGCCCAGATGTTCGAGAATGTAATGGGCGAGTTTTTTCTTATTGGCGGCTTTGATGGCTTGGAATTCGCTGAGGAAATCCTCGTCCACAAGAAAACGTTCCAGTTTCCGCAGTTCTTCGAGGTCGGTAATCCAGCCAGATCCCAGTTGAGAATTGATCAAGGTTGCCAATTGTGGATTACATTGCAAGAGCCAACGTCGCGGGGTGATGCCGTTGGTTTTGTTCTGAAATTTGTTTGGCCAGAGTTCGACAAAGTCTTTGAACAAATCTTTTTTCAAAATCTCGGTATGAATTTCAGCGACCCCATTGGTGAATTTTGAGCCGATGATCGCCAGATTTGCCATGCGAATTTTTTGGGAATCGCCCTCTTCAATGATGCTCATACGCTGCATTTTTACCTGATCGCCGGGAAAACGCTGGCTGATTTCATGGATGAAACGGCTGTTGATCTCAAAGATGATTTGCATGTGCCGTGGCAACAATTTACTGAAGGGAGCGACATTCCATTTTTCCAGAGCCTCCGGCAGGGTAGTATGGTTTGTATAACCCGTACAAGCTCGAGTAATCGTCCAAGCGGCTTCCCATTCCAGCCCTTTCAAATCAATCAGGATGCGCATCAGTTCCGGAATCACCAAGGCGGGATGTGTTTCGTTCAGCTGAATGAAAATCTTTTCTGGTAACTGGAAATAATCCAGGGTCTCGGACTCAAACTGGCGGAAGATGTCCGCCATTGTACAGGCGACAAAAAAGTATTGCTGGCGCACCCGCAATTCTCGTCCTTGCGAAACATTATCGTTTGGATAGAGTACCTTTGTCAAGTTCTCAGCAAGAATTTTATTTCCTACGGCCTCTGCATAGGAGCCCTGATTAAAGGTTTTGAAATCGAATTCCTTGGTTGCTTTTGCGGACCAAAGGCGCAACAGGTTGACGGTTTTTCCGCCATACCCAATAATCGGGATATCGTAAGGCACTCCAGTGACATGTTCGTTGGGGAACCAGTGCCAGGCTTTACGCCCATTTTCTTCGACTTGAGTCGTGGTGCCGCCAAAGCCGATGGTGGTCGCGTAATCCGAACGTTTGATTTCCCAGGGATAGCCTTCCTGATGCCAAAAATCCGGCTCTTCGACCTGAAAACCATTAACAATTTTTTGCCGGAACAAGCCGCAGTCATAGCGCAAGCCATAGCCTTGACAGGGCAAGCTCAGAGTGGACATGGAATCTAGGAAACAGGCTGCCAAACGTCCCAATCCCCCATTTCCAAGGCCGGGATCCCGTTCGAATTCTTTCATCTCTTCCCAGCAGAGTTTTTGATCTGCAAGGACTTCCCGGCAGGTATCCGCGCAGAGCAGATTACTGGCATTGGTGTCCAGCATGCGGCCAATCAGAAATTCCATCGACAGATAATAGACCCGGCGGGTTTTGGCCAGATGATACGCATCCTGC
>JBAXYW010000110.1:0-10439 GCA_041670605.1 Lentisphaeria bacterium | reverse complement strand
GCTTGCTATAAACAAAAAATTCACTTTGCCGAATGACGCCATGCGGCCCGCCTAATCGATGCAGATAATCAAAAATGCGCACAATGTGTTCGGGTTTATACGGGGGTCTGGCTTGCTGTCCATCACGAAACGTCGTATCCGTAATCCAGATATCTTTCGGAAAACAGGCCGGTACCTCAATTCCGTCAAAAAGAATTTTAGGCACCTCCGTGTAAGGAAACTGTTCCCGAAGTAAATTGGCCTCCTTATTATCGTCGAGTGGAAAAGAACGGGACTTGCTTTTCAAGACGGTAAATTTTTTGTTCATAATACACCTGTAGTTTGAAAAGGTAAAAAAAATGAGTAAGATGTCTTAAATTAATAGATGCAAGACAAAAATACAATTAATGAGAACACGAATTTGACATAAAACCCGTTTTTTTGTCAAAAACGTGTCCGGCATAAAAAAAGTTACGTTGGAATATAAATATAAGTCCACAAATACAAGGCAAATTTTTTTGCCGCAACCGTCTAAAATAGTCTTGAAGGGAATGGTTTGAAAACCATGTTACCATTTTCCGGAGGCTCCCCCGCCGCCGAAACCGCCGCCGCCGCCGCCAAAGCTTCCGCCGCTGAAACCGCCGCCGCCGCCTAAACCTCTTCCGCCGCCGAAAAAGCCGCCGCCGCCGAAGCCGGATCCCCCTCCCCGGCCTTGAGCGAAGAAGGCGACAAAAAGAATCAGTGAAACTACGCCAAAGAAGAAGAAATAGAAGAGCAGATCCATTTTTCTCAATTTGTGGTCAATTTCCGGTTGTGCTTCGGACGGCACTGGCGGTTCACTGGTTGCAGGGATCGCTGTCCCGGTGATCAGGGACTGGACCTTTTGAATGGCGAACAGGGCGCCGCCGGCAAAATCCTGTCGGCGGAAATAATCTCCCATGCCGCGGATAATATCACCGGCTCGGGCATCGTTGATGTCGCCTTCCCAGCCATACCCGATTTCCATGCGAATATCGTGCTCTTTCAGGGAAAACAGCAAAATAGCGCCATTGTCTTTGCCTTGCTGTCCGAGCTGCCATTTTTCCGCCAGTCGGATGCTGAATTCCTCCAGTGCCCAGCCACGCAATTCTGGCAAGGTCAGTACAGCCATCTGCCCACCAGTCTTTTCTTCCAGCGTCCGGATTGCCTGTTCCAGCCGGGCAAGATCTCCCGGAGTAAAAACAGCAGCCTGATCGACAATCCGGCCAGTGAGTTCCGGAAGACGGGTTTGCTCATTCCCAGCCCGTTTTTGATCTTTCGAGCAGGTTCCCAGGTTTAACAGCAAGACGGTCGTCAACAAAATGAAAAACAGCAGGCTGACGTTCAGAATTCGGGTTGCGTTTTTTTTCGCCATGATGAGATCAGTTCAGTTTCGAGAATCCGAGGGGCGTTACAAAAGTCTGTAAATTAGAAATGGACTGCGGGTACTGTTTCGACGGCGGCGCGTCCCGCTGGGGGTTCAAAATATTGTGCAGCAGAAAGTCCCATGCCAGAAGCAAAAAGAGAGCCCGGAAAAACCCGGATTGCGGTATTGAAATCTCGGACAGCCTGATTGTAGCGACCACGAGCAACTCCGATCCGATTCTCTGTGCCCGCCAGTTCGTCCTGCAATCGCAGAAAAGTGCTGTCGGCCTTTAATTGTGGATAGTTTTCTGCGATGGCCAGCAAACGGCCAAGAGCGGAGGTGACGGCACCTTCTGCCGCCGCTTTGCCTTCGGGTCCGCTGGCTCCCAGTAATCGACTGCGGGCATCCGCAACTTCTGTGAAGATTTCATTTTCATGAGCCGCATAACCTTTGACCGTATTGACCAGGTTCGGGATCAAATCCGCCCGTCGCTGCAACTGGGTGTCAATTTGACTCCACTGCTCCCGCACAAACTCCTCTTTCATGATCAAATTGTTGCGGCAAGAGATGACCCAGCCCACCACCAATAATAGAAAGACCACAATGCCTGCAGCAACCAGCAAAATTGTTTTCTTCATCGTTCAAAACTCCTTCTGTACTACTGTTAACTTTCGATTTAGGATGGTATTTTGTTGCCCAAAAAAACATATCACGATGGCGAAGATTATAAAACTCCAGAAACCATATTTCTTACCATATTGCGAAAAATGGTTTTTACAATTGTACGATGGCAACCACAAGGAGCTACTATCAGGAAATTCAGCATATGGAGGTCAATAATATTGGCATTCTGCCACTCAAATAAGCTGGCGTGCCCGGCGGGATTCGAACCCACGACCTTCTGCTCCGGAGGCAGACGCTCTATCCAGCTGAGCTACGGGCACCGCATACTTTTATAAGATAATCCCTCAAGGGGAAATAACAAGGTGTTTTCGCAAAAAGAATCGATTGCCACCAGGCATCGTATCCGCACCAATTCCGAAACCGGCACTCACCAAAACCGGGTGCCTCGGAGATGCACTACAGAGAAAACGCGACGGCACATGTGCCGTTCCCGCCGGGAGCGGGAGCGGATCCGGAGCTGGAAGCTCCGGCCACATTGCAGGCTAAACTACAAACATACACGTACCCAATGCGTTGCATAAGTTGCTACAGAGTTTCTTCCACAAAACTCGAAAATCTTCCGCGTAGTGGCTTGGTTCAACAAGAAACTGGCGGATAGTAGTCTAAACAAGGAAACTGAGAAAAGTAGCTGATTCCTTTTTTCATTGTTGTTTTCCTTTTTCCCCCAGGATTGAATTTAAGCAGTACGGCTATATATTGTTGTATAGAATTCTTTGCTGTGTTTCAGGATAAATTTCCGCTTGGCATGGTTTCTTACCAGTCTGACTGCTAAAAAATTGCAAGTTGGCGGGCGATGTTTTTTTTGGGAGGGGGGGAACAGACAACCCCAGATAAGGGGTGTTCTGCGGATGAACGATGATAGCATGAGGGAAAATATCAGCAATACGAATCGTTTGCCGGATTGCCTTGACCAATGGCCGCCTTTCGCAGAAATCCGGAAAACTGGACGGATTCTGCGAAAAGCGACATCCTGGGGAAATTCTGACACCTACATCCTGCAAACCAAAAATAACACCGAATACCTGCTTAAAACATTCTCCAGAAAACCCCTGCTAATAAGAAAAATTTTGGGACGTATCAGTATTCGGCATGAATACAATTTGCTCAAGCACCTCGAAAAGCATGGTTTTCGTTATGCTCCCAAAGCTTATAGAATGCCCAATGAAGACAGCCTGGTGATGGAATTCATTGTGGAGGGAATACAGCTGCAAAAAAAAGAAAAATATGCTGCTGCAACTCATCCTGCTCCTGCTTTTTTTCAACAACTGATTTCCCTGATGCGGGAATTGCATGCTATGGGGATCTGCCATGGTGATTTTCGGAGGGCAAATATTCTCCGCTTGCCAGATGAAAGCCCAGTCTTGATCGATTGGGCCACGGCTATGATCAAGAGTCCGAATGAAAAAAAGATTTCACTGTTCCGTCCGCTATTCAATGCTATGCGCCGATCCGACCTCTATTCGTTGGCTTCCATCACCGAATCTTATTATCCGGATTTGCTGGATGCAGAGCTCCGCCAATATCTCATTGATCAGCCTTGGTATCTCCGCCTGGGACGTTTTCTGCGTCAGAAAGTCTATCGACAGTTTTTAAAACCACTGGCTGGGAAAAAAAATCATCCAAAGGAAGACTGATTTTTTGCCATTGGATTGGCGATTGCAGGCGGCATATTTTATCTTCAGAAAACGGGACCTCCAGCTCGCTGCAGTGAGTTTCTTATTTTAAATTCAAACTGGCACTCTTGAAATCACCCTGCTGCAGTTGTTTGAGCTTATTGACGGAACAGGTCCAGAAGTTTTTACTGAAATCGTCCGTAAAGGCGGCCATATGGGAAGTGATCAACACATTCGTCATCTTCCTTAATGGGCTATCCGCTGGCAAAGGCTCGATTTCTGTGACATCCAGCGCAGCCCCGGCAATCTCGCCATTTTTCAGAGCCTCAATCAAGGCCACTTCTTTGATCACGGCTCCTCTGGAGGTATTGACCAGAAGAGCATGCTTCTTCATCTGCTGAAATTGCGTCTCTGAAAGCAGATGATGGGTCTCTTTGCTTAGGGGACAATGCAGAGAGATGAAATCTGCTTTTTGCAAGAGTTCTTCCAGAGGGATGGAAGCCGCAGAAAAGGGATCATAATGCAGCGTTTTCAGACGGAACCCTGCCAGCATGGTTTCAACATGACGGGCAATCCGCCCGTATCCAATGAATCCTAAAGTGCGTCCGCTCAGATGATACGAAGGACCCTCTGCTGCCGCCAGCCAACCCCCAGATGTTATGGCGCGATCATGAAGATGGATCTTTTTTGCTAGAGCCAGCAACAGAGCGACCGCATGTTCTGCAACAGCTTCTGCAATTGATTCGGGGGTATTGCAGATGGCAATGTTTAATTCTGTGGCGCGTTGCCAGGGCAGGGCATCTACCCCGCTGCCACTGCGGAAAATAGCCCGGCAGCGAGGTAGATCATTAAGCACTTCTGCCGTGAGTGCTTCGCAGGCGCCGAACATCCAGAGGATGTCGGCATCCGCCCCGATAGCGATTAATTCTTCCTTGGTCGAGCAGTTGCGACAGACCAATTCCATGCCGCCGGCACGAATGGCATCCAAATAGGGTTGCGGGACGTGACCTGGTTCATCTGTACTTATCAGAGCCGTTTTCATTTCGCTTTCTCCAGAATCTGTTGATAATTGCTGATCATGCCACCGCAGTCCGAGGTGATCGCAATCCAGTTGAGTCCGCGTTGTTTCCATATCTCATAAGGACCCGAAGCGGTGCCGAGCAGTAAACCCGCCTGCCGGGTTTTGCTACAAATTTCTTCAATGACCTGAACGACTTCCGGATCGTTCGTCTGAGCAAGCTTGCCCATCGACCCTGAAAGATCGCAGGGGCCGATGCAAATACTGTCAATGCCAGGCACTTTCAGAATCGCATCCAAGTTTTTTACAGCATCAATATGCTCAATCTGGATGATTACCATAGGCTCTGTCTCGGAAATTTGTACATACTCCGCAAATGGCATTTTCCCAAAACGGGTGGCTCTGCGTACGCCGCAGCCGCGTTTACCGCGGAGAGGGTATTTGCAGGCGGCGACTGCTTCTCTGGCTTCTTCTGCGCTGTTGACCATCGGGATGATTACGCCTGCCGGAGCCAAGTCCAGCACAGGTTTCAGAATTGCCAAATCATTCCAGGCGACTCGTACTAGGGGAGCACAATCCGTTCCGCGTATTGCCATGACATGGCCAAGAATGCTTTCCAGAGAAAATGGGGCGTGTTCCGCATCGATCCAGGTAAAATCCATGCCGCAGTCTCCCGCCAGCTCACTGACGACCGGATCCGACAAGGTTATGACAGTGCCAACACACATCCGACCCGCTGTCATCTTTGCTTTGAACTTTTCCAGATTGTTGATTTCCATTGCTTGTTCCCATACTTTTAGAATTGAATGCCCACTGCTATAGGTGAAATACAGCAAAATGCTAATATAATTCTGCTACGGATTTTTTTTGTCGGACAGACAAAATCGTCGCGTATGACATTGGATTACAAAATGAATCAGGAAACAGGCCATGTTGGAGCATCCGGCGTTTGTTGTTCCAACTTAGGCTGCAATCGCCCCCGCGGGCTTTAGCTCGCTTTCCTCGCTCCCGACCCCGGATGTTTTCTCCCGATCCTGCATAAATTCCAAATTTTTACGAACCAATAAGTGATCAGAAAAAAGGGTCGTAAGAGAAGGACGATTCGCTGATTATTTATTGGATTTTTATGAAAATATACTCATATCTATTGCATAATGAATATGTTGTGATATATTACTTGCAGTTCCAAAGATTATAAGTCAAATTTTTAGAGGTGCAATATGTCTGCCAAGGATTCCGTTCTATCGGTGGATAGTGGGCTTCGGATATTGCGTGCGATACGTCGGATCATCCGTGCTGTCGACTTGCATTCGAAAGAGTTATATACTCGTTTTCAGATAACGACTCCGCAGATGGTTTGTCTGCTGACGGTTTCTGTGAACAAGGGAATTACCTTGTCGAAGTTGGCATCGGAAGTGAGTTTATGTGCCAGTACGGTTACCGGGATCGTGGATCGCTTGGAGGTTCGTGGGCTGTTGCGTCGTCGTCGCACGACGAGTGATCGTCGCAAAATCACCCTGGAGATCACGGTTGCCGGCAAACGTTTGATCGTGGCGGCACCGCCTTTGCTACAAGACAAGTTTTCCAGCCGACTGAGTGTATTGCCGGAATTGGAACAAGTGACCATTGCTCTGTCTCTGGAACGCATTGTCGATATGATGGGAGCTGGCGATCTGAGTACCTCACCGCATTTGATGATCCATCATGAATCCGTACCGACGATCCCGTCGGAGAATCAAAATCAAGAAAAAGTGAAAACATGACAAATTTAAACGAGGGGCCAAGTTTGGCCAATAAGATGTCAAAGCAAGTTGACAAATCAAAATGGCGGGACTGGAAATGGCAGATGCGTCATTGCGTCAGAGATCTGGATGCTTTTGAAAAATTTCTGGGTATTCATTTGGATGAAGAAGAGCGAAAGGCTTTTACTGAGACGGTATCGCGCTTTCCGATGTCGATTACCCCATATTATTTATCCCTGATTGATGTCAAAAATCTGGAATATGATCCGATTTTTATGCAGAGTTTCCCTTCTCGAAAGGAACTCGATATTCATGCTTCAGACATGTGTGACCCTTTGCACGAAGATGCGGACAGTCCTGCTCCCTGTATTACGCACCGCTATCCGGATCGCGTTTTGTTTCTGGTCAGCAATACCTGTTCGATGTATTGCCGGCACTGCACGCGAAAGCGTCGGGTAGGCGATCAAGACAGTATCCCGGATCGTGAAACGATTTTGCAGGGCATTGAGTATATCAAGGCGACGCCGCAGATTCGTGATGTTCTACTCAGTGGTGGGGATCCCTTTCTGCTTAGTGATGAGTATCTTGACTGGATTCTTACCGAATTAGGGAAGATTCCGCATGTTGAAGTGATTCGAATCGGTACGCGCACGCCGGTGGTGTTGCCGTATCGCATAACGGATGAGCTTGTGGCAATGTTGAAAAAGCACCATCCCTTGTGGATCAATACCCATTTTAATCATCCGCGGGAATTGACCAGTACTTCCCGCCGGGCTCTGGCTAAACTCGCAGACGCTGGCATTCCGCTGGGCAATCAATCCGTCTTGTTGGCCGGGGTTAATGACTGCCCCCGCATTATGCGGGTTTTGGTTCATAAGCTGGTTGCTAACCGCGTGCGTCCCTATTATCTGTATCAATGTGACCTCTCGGAAGGCCTGAGCCATTTTCGTACACCGGTCGGTAAAGGGATCGAAATTATGGAAAGCCTGATTGGGCATACCAGCGGTTTCTGTGTGCCGACTTATGTGATTGATGCTCCCGGCGGCGGCGGCAAAATTCCAGTCATGCCCAATTATCTGATCAGCTGGTCTACCAATAAAGTCGTCTTACGCAATTATGAAGGGGTTATCACGACCTATCGCGAACCGGATTCCTATGAACAGACAGTTTGCGACCGTAATTGTGAAGCTTGTAATCTGCAGCTTGACTTGAATGACGCTCAAGAAAGCGAACTCTTGGGGATCGAAATGTTATTGTCGGATGACGAAGATGCCATCTCCCTGATTCCACAGGGAAATGAACGCTACAATCGTAGAACTGGCGAAGAGCAATCGCCGGACGCTTGTAAATAATAATATGGAGTTTTGTTATGGCAACAATTGATGTAATTATTTTTGTTCTTTATCTGCTGACCGTCTTTGGGATAGGAGTCTATCACTTCTTCCACAACAAAAATATGGAAGATTATTATGTCGGCAATCGCTCGATTAAGGCGCCCTATGTCGGCTTGTCCATCGTGGCAACCGATGTCGGCGGCGGTTTTTCAATCGGCCTTGGCGGCGTCGGCTTCTTGATGGGATTGTCCGGTAGCTGGCTTTTGTTTACCGGGCTGATCGGTGCCTGGTTGAGCGCTGTGCTGATTATCCCACGCATCAAAGCGATTGATGCCAGCAATGGTATGCTGACCTATCCGGATTTCCTAAGACACCGTTATAATCACAAAGTTGCATTGGTTGCAGCCGTGATCTCGGGCATCGGATACCTCGGATTTACCGCCGCACAGATGCTCGCCGGAGCCAAATTGGCTTCGGCTACGATTCTGCAAAGCAACCCCTTTGGCATGGATCCCATGCTCTTTGCCCTTCTGGTTATTGCAGTCATCACCATCGGTTATACGGTTATTGGCGGTCTGAAAGCGGTGATTTATACTGATGCGATTCAGTGGTGTGTTCTGCTTGGCGGGCTGCTTTTCGTCATGATCCCGGTCACTGTCTATAAGCTTGGTGGCTTTGCTGAAATTAAGAGTGTGCTGCCGCCGGAATTCTTGTCTCTGACGAATATTAAAGCGGTAACCTTTTTTAATTGGATGATTACTATCATTCCCATCTGGCTGGTGGCCATGACCCTGTATCAAAGGATGTATGCCTGTGCCAACGTAAAGGAAGCAAAAAAAGCCTGGTATATTGCCGGTATCTTTGAGTATCCCATCATGGCTTTTACCGGTGTTTTTTTGGGAATGTGCGCCCGTGTCGCCTTCCCGGAACTTCCAGATGCACAAGCTGAAATGGGACTGCCGATGCTGATCCGTGATATGCTCCCGATTGGTGTGACCAGTATCGTTCTTGCCGCGTACTTTTCTGCCATCATGTCAACCGCAGACAGTTGCCTGATGGCTTCCTCCGGAAATCTGGTCACTGATGTAATCGAACGCTATATCTGGAAAAAACCGGGGATGCGGTCTTCCGTACGGCTTTCAATGATTGCTACACTGGTCATCGGCATTTTGGCGGTCTTTCTGGCGGCTTGGTTTACGACCGTTCTCGACGCCATTCTGTATGCCTATGGCTTTATGGTATCCGGACTTTTTATTCCAACACTAGGTGCGTATTTCTGGCGCCGGGGGTCTAGCACTGGGGCTTTAACCGGCATGCTGGCCGGAGGTATCGTGAATCTGTTCTTGGTCTCAAAACTCATTACCCTGCCGGAATTTCTCAGCAAACTAGAATTTGACAACAGTCTTTATGGCATCCTGCTCTCAGGTATCTGCTACGTCGCCTTTTCTCTCCTCTTCCCGGATGCGAAAACGATGCCGGAAGCGCAGGCTATTAAGGAGGAAAACTCAGTATGACAACGAATATTACAACTGAACCGATCGATAAAGTAGCAAACTTGGCCGGAGCAACCATTCAGCATGGCCCATGCAACCGCAGGGTATACCTGATGAAGTTAGGCAAAGCCAAGCCGCAGATTGTGCTGCCGCAAGTATTGGAACTTTGTCGTAAACACAGATACAGCAAGGTCTTTGCTAAAGTCCCGGCACGACACGAGAAAACGTTCCATGACATGGGGTTTGAAACGGAAGCGCGAGTACCTCGTTTTTTCAAAAATCAGGAAGACGCCGCATTTCTCGGGCTCTATCTGGATGTAAAACGTAGGGAGCCGAAAAAACCGCAGGAGATACAGAAGATCCGGCGTTTGAGTCGGAGCATGTCGAAAAAAGCGCCTGCTGTCCCCCCGGAAGATCTGCTCATCCGCCGCTGTCAGCCGCAGGATATTCCTGCTATGGCGAGCATATACAGCCGTGTTTTCGAAAGCTATCCCTTCCCAATCTCCGAACCGGACTTTTTGCAAGAAACGATGGCTTCCAATGTCATCTATTTCGGAGTCTGGAAAAATGATAAACTCGTCGCAGTGTCTTCCGCTGAAACCGATCGTGAAGAGCAGAATGCCGAAATGACGGATTTTGCCACCCTCCCGGAAAGCCGGGGTGGCGGTTTCGCACGGATCCTCCTGACACGCATGGAAAGTGCCATGCGCAAAGAGGGCATTACGACCACCTATACGATTGCCAGAGCCATCTCCCCTGCTATGAATATTACCTTCGCAAAACAGGGTTATGAATTCGCTGGCTGTCTCGTCAACAATACCAATATCTGCGGTACGATCGAAAGCATGAATATCTGGTATCGTAACTTGTAAGTAAATCCTCCGGGGACGCATGCTTGTAGTACAAGCATGCGTCCCCGTTCCTATTTACAATTTACCCGTCCCCACACTTTGCATATGATAGTGCTGAAATTTACTTGAAAATTATTCGTCACAAGCTATTTTTTCCTCGTTCTCCAGATATCAAGAACATCCCCCCATCAAACGCGCGGAGAAGCGCAGAAAAATAGGGGTATTCACCTGAATTTGTGGGTACAAACGAATAAAAATGATACAGGGAGCTCTGCTCCCCGTACCCCTCGGGATTTTCCAAAGGCATTGGCATCTCCCAGGCATTACGCCTGATTAAAGAG
>JBAXYW010000109.1:0-10475 GCA_041670605.1 Lentisphaeria bacterium | reverse complement strand
TTGGGTACATGCACGTTTGTAGTTCAGCACCTTTAGACCACTTCCCCGCTCCCGTATCCTCCCCAGAATGTGCCCGGAGCTTCCAACTCCGGATCCGCTCCCGCTCTCGCTCCCGGACAAATCCGTCGGGTGCCGAAGACCTTAACGGTACCTACTTCTGACGCCTCTGTTTTTCAGGACGAAAACGAACCGCGATAAGGGATGCCCACGAGCACGCCGGCGCTCCATATCCCGTCTGCATTCTTGATAGGGCTTGTTATGCGTTAGTAAGCGAATTCTAACATTGCTATGGGATGCCTGTGAACTGTATATGGCTTATTGTTTTTTCCTCATTTGTCTATGCAACGACCCTCTTTTAAAAATTCTATTCCAAGTAGCTTACAGTTTTCTGTGGAAAACTGTAGCACGTACAATTACTGGAAAACTACAAATTTAATTGGAATTATAGTTTTTCAATCAGTACCAGAGTATAACCATGCTCGTCAACAGAAATGGTGTTTTCCGCAACAGCGGCACCGTTTTCGGCGTTCGACAAAGTATATTCATTGTATCCTAAATCGGAAAGATTGATTTTTGTCCTGACTGCATCCCCCAGGTTACCGATCATCAGCAGTGTCTTGCCATCCTTGCGTTTGGCGACGGTCATGCGGATATCCTTTGCATCAGTGGTGACGGGCTGTTTTTCCCAAGTAAAGAAAAGTTCAACGTCGTCACGACCGTAACCAAAGTCGAAAATGTAATTCCAGGCTTTGTCGAACCAGTCACGATAGATGAGTCCCTGGTCCATAAGGTGCATGAGACCAAAAGAACACATTGTGGACATCAGCGTTTTTAGTTCCCGCTCTTTGCGCGTCTCATCTCCCATTCTCGTCGAAACGATGGGGAACGGATAAACGCCCGCCTGCGTCCCAATGGTATCTGCAAGAATATTGCTTTCAGGGAAACGCACCTGATAGTCGCCGCCATTGGAACCACGTTCCCAAGTAGTGATTGTGGAGGCGAAACTTACCAGCGGGACTGGCATGTACATCGTCGTATGCACATCCACCCAAGGGCGCCCGTAGACCAGTTTCTTTTCGGAGTAAAGCATGTGTGCGGTTCGCTTTACCGCCAGACGCCAACGCATGATGCCGCCGCCGCAGTTGTGGCGAAGCCGTCCGTTGTTGTCGTGGTAAGCGTTACTGGTGATGGTGTTGCCTCCGCCAGCGCCGCATGGGAAGCAGTCGAAATTGATGCCCATAAATCCAAGTCTGACCAGTTCTCGGGCATCATAAACAAGTTTATCGCGTCGGCTTTTGACAAGTGAACACATATATTCATTCATATAGTTTTCTTCAGGGTAGTTGAATTGCTGCCACTCACTTTTGTACATTTCCCATTCCGGCCAGAAACAGGTAAGCAGTGCCGGATTCATATAGCTGCCGAGGTATTTCATATAGGTCTGCCGCCACCAGATACCTTGATGTTGATGGTATTCCGCTGAAGAAAGGCCGTTCCGGTCAAAGTAATCCTGATTGCGTTTTACGAAGGCGTCGAGCACGGCGCGATAGTCCTTAACCAGTTTTTGCTGGCCAAGCTTCCCTTCATGCACCCGTGTTTCTGCTGGTTTCGTCTTGCCAGTAGTGGTAATGATATACTCCTGCAAGGCCTTGTCGTCGTTGGGAAAGGTCGGAATCGTCGCCGTCTTCGGGTCGATAATAACAGGAGAAGCAATGCATTTTGCCCAGACGGCATTTTCCGGTGCGAGATACTGGTACATGTGTTCCGCAGTGCGGTAGAACGCTTTTGCTACCGGCTTGACAGGCGTCGGCTGAAAGCCCATTTCCATTGTCGCGTTTTTTCCCTTGGGCCAGGTTGTGAGTTTGTTGATGAAATCTACCGTAAATGTGATCTTGTCACCGTTACGAACCAGTCGTTGGGCAGGAACTGACTCTTCGTGGGAGAAGTGTTGGTGACCGGATTCGATGAACCAGCAAAAGCCCTTATAAATCCCGCCAAACCAGAAATATTGTTGGAAACTGACATCAAATGACCAGCTGCCGCCGTAAATTTTTCCGGCATCATTGCTGGTCCAGACTATGCCCTGTTTATCCGGCACATCAAGGCGATGCGCACCCTTTGCCCGGGTTTCGTTGGTAAAAAGATTAGCATTGAAAAGTGTGACATATTTGCTTTGTAACGGAATTTGTAGCGTAAGCGATTGGATTCTGACCATGTCAGCGGCGTTGAATTTCAGCGTGACAAAGCAAAATCCATCATAATCATAATCCTGAATGACCTTGACTTTCAGATTTTCGTATATCCCCCCGGATTCAATGACAATGCGATCCTTTTCCTGCAGGACAATTTCCGGTTTTTTACAGACGAATTTCTCGCCGTTTATCAGCAATTCGACTGGCTCCGCGAGTATATTTTCACCTTGTGCAAAAATCTTATTCCAGAGAATGCCGTCGGCCCGATAACCGGTCTGAATTGCGTGCACCTCATTTTCGTTTTTAACTTGAAGCGGCATAAAAGGCGGTATGATGACACGCTCCAAACCGACCGGAGCCTTCTGCCACGGAAATTCTTGCACGGCAAACGTACGTGGACAAGTGAACTTATTTCCGGATTTCGTCGTGCTCTCAAGGGTGACTTTGTATGCTCCTTCAGCGAGGCCTGGCAAATTTATCCGGCTTTCCCAATTGTTACAGAATTCGCCGTTTTTTGGCACAGTGACTGTTTTAATGACGCTGTGGTTCTCGTTGCTTATCGTTATGATTGCGCTGATAATGTCTGTTTGGCGTCCCTTGGAAAAGTTCAACAGTAGCAGGTTTTCGTATGACGGGTAGAATGCGGCCAGCAGATTCGGGACTCCAAGTTCATCTTTCCAGTTATTCCCTTTGCTCAGATCCCATGCTATATCCCGCTGGTACAGCATTTTTTTATTGGCATCGACGAAACGAAACTTCAGGAGATTGATTTTGCCGGGCCACAGGTTGTAGGCCACATGAGTTCCGTAGGCAGCTTGTCCTGCTACTGGCGCCATAAACGCAGTAATGTTTTTTTTACTGATTTCCGTGTCGCTTTCAAAGTCGCTATTGAGTTTGGAAGTGCCACTGGCGATAAAAGCAGTTCCTTCACTGTTGATCTTTATCGGTTTTTCAGACGGATTGAATGCGGTGAAATTGAAGGTGTAGTTGGCGGAAGCGCGCCAATGAATATATTCGCCGAAGTCCGGCACGCCGACTGCAGGAGCAAAGGCATCGGGGATGAATGTTCCCATCTCTCCGGGATTTGCGGGAAAATGCCAATAACCAGCTTCCTGCGGATTACACCAGTTGCGAACCATCTGCAGTCCCCATTCCCGGCCTTCCTCAACTTTGGCGCCGATTGAAACGAGGGGAATTGCGATTTCAGCTTCCCAGCACGGATAACCGTAGGGGCGTATGCGATTTATAAAGCCAGTGGCGTATTTCGTTCCGCTGGGAAAATTATTTTTTCCGAAGGAATTGAGTGTAAAACTCATTGCTTTTTCTGTTCCCGGTGGTAAAAGCATGATTTCGACTGTGTCATCAGACCCAAGCACAATCGGAGGCAATGGAGTTTCGGAACGGAAAGCAAAAAATAGATTGTCAGTGTCATAACCGAAATAGTAAACGCAATAACGATTGGTCATCAAGCCGTTGATATTGGAACGCCCGCCAAAAAAGGAACTTCCAGAGAGCCACTCGCTCCGTTCGATACTGCCGTCGATTGTTGGTGGTGCAACCATTTTCCCTTGCTGGATCAGAGTCGGGGTTGACGGAGCCAGCGGCTCTGCAGTTGTTCCGATGAGTTTGCAGCACAGCAGTTGCACCAATACTAGGCACAAAAACTTTTTCATCGTTTCTCCTTTGTGGATAAAATGATTCCAGTATCCGGAAAATGAGCGAGTGCAGCTTGGACGCTTTTGTTTGCCCTATTGCACTTCTCCGACCAGTTGTTGTCCAGATGAGAGCCTTGGACAATTTCATAAAATTATGGTTTTATTTGCTGAACTTATTGCCCAATCCCGCGCACCCAATAATTGAATCCGCTAAAAAGAAAGTATTGATTCTGGCTAATACTAACACCGCCACTAACATTTGGGTTCGGCCAATTGAAGAGGGTAGCAAATTTATGGCCTTCGACATGCCCATCAATATAAACTCCATTGGCCTGACCCCCATTGTTGATAATGTCGTTGTTACCCAGACTGCGGGGAACGTCAAATCCACCATGGCGAAAAGACAGGGTCTGGGCTCCATAAAGTCCAACCCCGCTCTGCAGACTGGAATCCCCGACAAAATATGCTTGGGCTGCATTGGTTATTGAGGTCAGCATGCGGGGATGGTAGAGACTGTCGTCTTTTGCGGCTCGGAAGCCGGTTAGCCAGAGGTTGATAGCATAATGAGTGCAGCTATAATTTTTGCCACCGTTAGAGCTATTGGCAAATACCAAGCCTTCCCCTGGGCAGACGAAAGTGCCCCGATTCGTACCTGTACCATAGAATTCACAGCCGTAGCCACCGGAATAGTACACACTCAAAGAACCCAAAGTACTGTTTCTCCCGGACAGCGCAACATACCAACCGTGGTTTTCGGTGCTGGTACTAGCGGCTTTGAGATTACCATGGCAGATCCAGTCATTATTTTCGTTGGAATAATTGGCTCCAGCCAGTCCAATCGTTTTAAGGTTGTTTTTGCAGGACACTGCAGCGGCTGCCGAACGTGCTTTGGCCAGGGCCGGCAACAGCATCGATGCTAAAATTGCAATGATCGCGATTACGACAAGCAATTCAATCAAGGTAAACAGGTGAGTGGAAATTTTCTTCATTTGTTCCTCCTTTTGTATTAGAAACCAGATTTCAGATTACTCAAAAGATGTGCGTCAGTCAGCCTATGATATTATTGAACTTAGTTGACAAAAGATTTTATGATACAGGGAAAGTTAATGCACTTTGCTTTCAGATTTCAATTGTTCGAGAAATGCCATACCGTATCGGGTGTCTGGCTCGAGGTAACTTCCTTCAGTCCATTCGTTCCAGGCATTGATGAAGAAGATGCGTTCAGCAAGTGGACGTTTTTTAAGGACGTCGACGGTTTTTTGCAATGCGCAGGCGAAATCCTCCGGGGTGGCCTCCATGACTGGCATCCACGGATAGTTCCCCATTTCGTAGGTCTCCGACTGGATACAGCGAGGGGAAGAATCCCAGCTCATAGTGACCACGGGGTAATAGGGAGCTGGCAGTTGTTGCTGTGCCTTACGGACGATTGCCAGATATTCCTCCTCCGCTTTACAGTAGTCCACCCTGGGAAAAGCCCCATCAAACCAGGATTTACCCACGCACACATTGTTGTAACTGGTATAGCTGTTGAAGCCTAAGCGTTTCACCCAATCCGCCTGGGGACAGGCCGAACAGGCGGGATGACTGTCCAGAACATCAAACCAAATTCCATTCAGATGAATGCCGGGCAAGCCAGCGGCTTCGGCTTTCCGTCGCAGCAGCGCAAACACTTCAGCCGTGGCTTCCATCCCCCCCATCTGCAGAATAAAGCGATTCATCGCATAAATAGAGAAGTACGGCAATCCGTCAACTCTCCAATACTCAGGACGGGTAAAAAAATGTTCGATCAGATAATCCCAGACCAACCCTACCGTTGCAGCCGTCGTACTCCAAGGAAAATCCATGGGATATCGTGTCGTGTCCCGTCCTCCGGGATGAAAGTTTTTCCAGTCATGATTAGCCCACATCAGCGCGAATTTAAGTTTATCACGGTTCGGGGTGCCGAGATATCCCTGCTTCAAGCAACGTTCAAGAAAAGGGCCTTCATACCAGTACCAGTCAAAAATGAAAGCATCCACCCCGTGATCGGCAGCGGCATTGATTTTCTGCGCCATGATGGCGGGATCGGCTTCATCCTGGTATCCCCAGAGAGGGACTTTCGGCTGAACATGTCCAGGAAAACGCGGACGGGCACACTTCATCAGTTCCCATTCCGTCCAACCTGTTCCGTGAATTTGCTCATTTCTGGGATCGAGATGGTAGTTCGGAAAGTAGTATACGGCGATTTGACAATTTTTGCTCATGCAATCCTTTCATGCTCTTTGATAATTATACTCATTATTCCAGCAAAAAGCTAGTGTAATACACTCAAAAAATGGTATCATCAGACATTTTCTTGTTGTTATGTACAATTGTTCTCGTTTTGTTTCATTCAATCGTCAGTTTAACTGCTCGTAATTCAAAAAAATCAGTTACCGTCGTATTGTGATCATAATAGATAACAGCGGGAATAAAAGCCACAGCATTCGCTGGCATCTGAATCGGCCCTCCGATCACTTTCCAGTCTTTGCCGCAGAAGTTATACCAGGCACCGGTCGGGCACGGCAGATAGAAAGAACCTTGATGATGGAGCCGCACTCTGGTGCCCTCCGCAAATTCGGCAAAGAGGGGTTTTTCCAGAGTGACTCGAATCTGTTGTTGTTCCTGCATAAAGTGAATGATTTTAGTTGAGACTCTGGGGTTAGGCAGATCTGAGGCATCCGCCTGGATATCAAAAGCGACAGTAAGCGCCCAATGGGGATGCATCTTCCATTGCGGATTGCTTTGTACCAGAATACTGGTGTCATTGATATGAGTTGGAGCAGCCAGGATCGTTTCACTGTCAGCAATGTTCATATAATGTCGGGAATGAATCTGTTTGCCCTGCTGATCACTGAAGATAACAGCCAGACAAATCCCTTGCAATTTGACCTCGTCAGGATTGCGGACTTCGCCCGTCAGTGTGTAATGTTTGCCTTTTTCCACTTTTATAGGGTTTGCGGCAAAAAAATGAAGCATTCCCTTTGCCGTAAAAACCCCATTCTGGAATTCGACATTGGGATTCTGCTGCCAGCATTCCGGTCGGTCATAATGGATTTCTGTAGCGTCCAGCCAGCCCGTTGAGATCATTGGCAGCAGGAGAATAAAAAGGATTTTTTTTATCATCTTATCCAATTCCATCAAGGCAGTTTTTCAACTTTCAACAGGGCATAACCATGTTGGGCTATTTCGATAACGGGATTTGTGCTCGGTTCGAAAACATTTCCGCTATAGAGGTCGGTTGCCGTGAAACGAGAGTATCTAAGGCCGCTAAGATCAAGGTTCACCCTGACCTCTTCTCCAAGGTTTCCGATCAGTAAAAGGGTTTTCCCATCCGGACGAACGACGGACGTCAAGCGGATATCCGGTGCAGAACAACGCACCGGTTGCGGCTCTTTTCCCCAGAAAGGATAAATCTGTACGCTCGGGTCACCATATCCGAAACTGAAAATAGTATCCCTTGCAAAAGCATATTCCTTATGGCCGCGTTCCACGCCCTGATCACAGTGATTCATTATGGCAAAGCCGAAGGAAGTGGCAATCAGGGTTTTTACTTCTTCCGCTTTTGAAATGTCCTCCATAGCTCCTCTTGTCGAAACGATCACACGAGGAATAATTCCGGATTGAGTGCCCACAATATCTGCAAGAATGTAGCTTTCCGGAAAACGGTTCTGGTAAATTCCGCCGCCGCTTCCGCGTTCCCAAGTAATGGTGGTGGAACAGAATGCCGTCACGGGGACGCATTGAGCATGCGTTGCGTGCAGTTCAACCCAGGGGCGCCCATAAACGAGTTTATTTTCCAGATAAAGCATGGTCGCAGTGCGCTTGCACAGTTCACGCCATGAGAACAGACGTGTACCAGAGCTGATTCCGGGCGGTGCAATCGAAAGCATATTCTGGTTATGAATGAAAGGGACTTTGCCTGGTTTGACCCGCACCCCGGCACCGATGACCGTGTTACAACCACCCCCCAAGGGAAAACAGTCAAAATTCATGCCATCGTATCCCAGGCGAGCTTGATTCCGCATTTCATAAAGAAGTTTATCGATATATTCTTTCGTATGAGTGGCGACATATTCATTGGATGCGTCATCGACCGGATAATCCCAAGGCAGCCATTCCGCTTTGTACATTTCGGCTTCCGGCCAACGGAACGAATACAGAGCGGGATTATGATAAAGGAGAAAGTATTTTTTCCCATATTGGCGTTTGTCAATCAAGTTTCTACGAAGCACCCGGAGATCAAGCATTGGCATGTTTTTTTTGATCCAGGAAACGTTCCGGGCAAAATAGGCATCGCCAAATTCTCTGCGTTCGGTTTCACTAGGCGAATTATTACGCGATTGCATTAAAAAATCATAAAAGCTCATGTCGCCATTGGGTACCGTACCAATCGGGTAATAGAGCGCATTTGCCAGATTAGACGTCCCGGCCATGCCAGCGTGGTCTCCACCTTGCGGCGGCGGGTAGTCGTACATGAATCCGCCGACTTTCCGGTATCCTTCCGGCTGGGGTTTGACTGGCGTGGCCTGGAAGCCCATGACAATTTCAAAAGGGGTCTCCCAGGTGACGGGATGATTGACGATATCAATCGTATAGGTTACGATCTCGCCTTTCCGACTAAGCCGCTGGGCTTCCCGATCCGCTGCCAACGAGAAGTTGCGTTCGTTCTCAATCATCCAGCAAATGCCTTTGTATTGCCCCCCAAACCAGAAGTATCTTTCCAAATGGCCATTACGGGTGCAAACAGCAGGCAGGGTCAGAACGCCTTCTCCCTCCGGTACAGCCAGACTCGGCGCCCCGGTTGCCCGATTTCCAGCTTTGTCCAGGGGATTGTAGAATTGCACAAATTGATCCCGCAGGGGAAGGAGGAGCTGAAAACTCTGCACATCGACTTTGCCGTCGGGAATTACTTTGAGAAACACTTTACAGAAGCCATCATAATCATATTCATGACGCAACTCTAGGGTGACGGATTCCCCGGATACTGAAGTCTGATAGACCACCCGATCGGGTTCTTTGGATAGCAGTTTGATTTTTGCATCAGAAAAGCTTTTCCCATTAAGACGGAATTCAATCGGGGCAGCCAGAATATTTTCCCCTTCCGCAAAAACTTCTTTCCATAAACCACCCCCAAGTTGATATCCGGTAAGCAAAGCGTGAACTTCTTTTTTTCCCTCCTTAACCACAAGCGGCTTGAAAGGCGGTATGATGACGCGTTCTTCGCCGATCTTCAGGCCCTGCCAGGGAAACGTCCGGATGGCGAATGTGCGTTCATGGGTATATTGTTGTTTGTTCTCGGCAGTAGACACCATGCTAACAACATATTCTCCCAGCGGGAGATCCGGAAGAACTTCGGAATCCTCAAAATCTGCGATAGCTCTTCCAAAATCCGAATGATCAAAGGTTTTCCAGACTTTCCCATTGGCATCGCTTACCGTAATGACTGCTCTCAAGCAAGGAAGTTTGGAGTTAAATACTGCTGCTACCCTAAGCAGATTGCCATAAGATGGGTAAAACCCCGCACAAAGATAGGGCAAGCCGAGATTGTCCTTCCAAGTAGCAGTTTTCTTCGCCATGCTGACATCCCAGAACATCGCCCGGGTATAGAAAACCGTGTTCGTGCTCGTATCCTGAACCAAAGAGTAAAGCAACCGGGGTTTCCCAGGGAATTGTGCCATCTGATATAGCGTAAATTCCTCCGTTTCTCCCGCTGCCAGGCTGAATTTTCCGCCAATCGGTTTTTTGCGTTCCTTACCGATCAGATCCGGATTTTCAATATCCAGTGTTGGTGCTCCTTCAATACCGACCATATAACAGCCAGAAACGAGATTCAGTGGCTGTCCGGTGGAATTTTCGGCGCGATAACTCCAGACGTAATTGCCGGTAGCTTCATATTCCCAATAGCCGAAACCATCGAAACTGACTTGGGGAGCTTTGGTGTCCGGGATAAAGGTTCCCAATTCCCCTTCGCTTTTCGGCTGATGCCAGTAGCCAATTTCCACTTCACTGGACCAATGCCTGGCCATTTGAATGCCCCATTTCTGCCCGTCCGTCAGTTCATTGATCTTTAATGCAGCCAGGGGAATGGCAGCTTCTACAGTCCAGCAAGTCCCGCGATTGCTGGAGATCAAATCCGTTGCAACGCCATGGGCGACTTTTGCCCCCACCGGCAAAAGGTTGGCAGACTCTTCCGGGCTCAGGCGGATGACGAACGGTTGCTCCGCATGGGGAGGCAAAATCGTCCATTCCACCAAATCTTCCGCTGTAAGTTTCTGTGGTGGAATCGGCATTTCGCTCGTCAGGGCAAAATAAATAAAGTGCTGATCATAGCCGAAACGGAAATTGTTTTTTCGTGCCGTCATCAACCCGCTTTTATTTGAAATTCCCCCAAAGGTAGTCGAGGCATACGTCCATTCATCAAGAGTAATCTTTCCATCAATTTGTGGGGACTGCGGCATGGGAGCCAGACGCAACAGAGTTCCTTCCGAAAGCCCAGCCTGGCAGCAGCAGCCGATCAAAAAAAAAAAACTAAAGAACATTTTTTTCATGACGTTTCTCCCAAACTCACTTTCTGAACTATATGCACAACAAAAAAAACAAACAATAA
>JBAXYW010000108.1:0-10509 GCA_041670605.1 Lentisphaeria bacterium | reverse complement strand
GAAGGTTGAAGTTTGAAAGGGGAAGGTTCGGGGGAGGGGGGGGGGGGGGGGACCGGGGGCGGGAGGCCCGGGGCACAAGGGGGGGGGGGGGGCGGATCCGGAGCTGGAAGCTCCGGGCACAATCGGGGGACGGGGACGGATCCGGAGCTGGAAGCTCCGGGCACAATCGGGGAACGGGGGCGGATCCGGAGCTGGAAGCTCCGTCTACATTGTGGGGACGAGGAAACTATGTTTTGGGGAAGTGTTCGTTTATCCATTTCAGGGCTTCTTCTCTGGTTTTTACAGTATTTTCCAAGGTTGCATCTTGAACTGCTTTCAGAATTGAGGAGAAGATTGGTCCCGGCTGATAGCCCAGCTGCAGCAGGTCTTTGCCGTTGAGCAGGGGTTGTGGGGGGATTGGACGGCTTTGTTCGGTTTGCCAAGCCTGCAGGATGTCCTTATGCAGGGAAAGGATTTTATGACTTCCCAGGGAGTCGAGGCGATGCAGTTCCAGCAACAATGGGAAGTGCGTTTCCTGCAGTTTTCGGCGCCGGTTGGCTTCCCGCATCATCGGAAAGGAAGTTAAAGACATATGTTGGCGAACCAAAGTATGTACTCCATCAATCAAGTTTTTAGGCAGTTTCAGGCCGAGTAAAATCTCTTTGGCCAGTTCGGCTCCAAGGCAATCATGGCCATTGAAGCGGATGCGGTCTACTTTCTGGAACGTCTCCGGTTTTCCGATATCATGCAGCAGGACAGCCCAGGCCAAGATTCGTTTTTCCAGTGCGCTGGCGCTGGTCAGCTGTCCATCTTTAAAGCGTTGGGAAGGCGTGGATGTTGAGCAGTTGAGGAGGGTCTTGTCCCATTCGGAGAGCATGATCAGGGTATGTTGCCAAACATCCCCTTCCGGATGAAATTCCGGTGGCTGGGCAACGTCCTGCATGGCGGCAACGGACGGCAAAATCACTTGCAAAAGGCCACTTTGATTGAGCAATTGAAAAGCGCTGGCGGAATGGCCGCCCAATAACATTTTTTCCAGCTCGGCGGCGATTCGCTCTCGTGAGACCAGCTTAATATTCCGGCATTCTAAGCAAAGCGCTTGCCAAGTTTTTTCTTCGATCGTGAAGTGCAGGTTAGCGGCAAAACGGATTGCTCTCAGGAGGCGGAGTTTGTCTTCCTGGAAGCGTTGCCAGGGATTTCCGACGCTTCTCAGAATTTTGTGATTTAGATCCTGTTGTCCTTCGACGAAATCGTAGAGGTGTTTTGCGATGGGATCATAGAGCATGGCGTTGACCGTAAAATCCCGTCGTTTGACATCTTCCTCGAGGGAAGCGAAAAAGATTTGTTCGGGGTGTCTTCCATCTTTGTACACACCATCGCCGCGGAAGGTCGCCACTTCGAAGGGTTTTCCGTTGCTGAGGACGACCACAATGCCGAAGGCTTTGCCGACCGGAATATTTTGCGGGAAAAGCTGTTCAATTTGATCGGGTGTGGCAGAGGTGGCCACATCCCAGTCATGAGCCGTTTTCCCGAGCAGGAAATCCCGTACGCAACCACCGGCCAAGCAAGCCTGAAAACCGGCCTGTTGCAGGCGATGAATAATGTCCATCGCTTCTTCCGGTATACTCGTATCGAAGTGTTTTTTTTCAGGCAACCGGGGGCTGGTTGAGGGGTAGGTTTCCGGTCGGTTTTGCGGGTGTTCTGACAACTGGTTTACTCCTTTTTTTGGGTAAAAAGCCAAGGCAAAAGTTCGGGTTCTGCAGTGGCTGGCGCCCAAGCGTTGTGTCCGACTCCGGGATATTCCGTATAACGGCAATCTCCACCCAGTTGCTGGAGGGCTGTGCACATATTGCGGGAGAGCGCGACTGGAACAGCGGTATCATTACTTCCATGGAAAGCCCAGATCGGCAGCCGGGTCAACTTTGCCGCCTGAGTGACATCGCCGCCGCCGCAGATTGGCACTGCTGCAGCGAAGCGATCCGGTTCGCGTGAGATGGCATCCCAGGTACCGAACCCGCCCATCGAGAGGCCCATAATGTACAGGCGTTTTGTATCAATCGGATAATTTTGAAGGGTCTGTTCGAGCAGCTGCAAGGCGGAACTTAGATTGCGGGAGGGATGTAAGGGCTTAACGTGATTCGGAAAACTCCAGGGGCGCTCAACCCATTGTTCGCCAGGAGCGCATTGCGGCACCAGTACAAAACAGGGGAATTTTTGCCGGGTTTCCGGCCTGCTGAATAAACCTGCCACATGGACGAGCTGGTTTTGGTTGTCGATTCCTCGTTCCCCGGCACCATGCAGTAATAAAACCAGAGGATATTTTTTATCGGGCGTCATGTCTTCAGGACTTAACAGGCGGTATGGCAGATCCTGTCCGGGAGCCGAAAAAAGCTTTGGTTCGAACTGCTCGCGCTGATCCAGCGTCAAGGTAATATCTTGAGTCCTTTCAGCGTTCAATTCGACGAGTTTGCCGACTGGCAGGCTGAGACTGGGATTTTGATGTCCAAAGCAAAGCCCCTTGAGAACCGGACCCTGGATGTAGGATGCATAGTCGGCGAAAATATCAGGCAGGTATTGCTGATCTTCGCAATCGTTGAATTGTGCAAACATCAGTCCTGAGAGTTTTGCTAGAATGCCAGCTTGGCGCAACTGGTTCAGGTTACGGTCGACTGCGTGTGCTGGCAGATGAATATCTTCCAGAACTAGGATGGTCTGGTTTAGTTCAGGCAAAAAGGAGGTGCTTAACAACGAACAGAGCAGAGTAAGGTTACAGGGAATCAACGAGCCGGAAGCCTTTCCTGGAAGCAGAATTTCCGCCTGATGCCAAGGGGGCAACAGATTCGTTCGCTGATGCAGGCAGTCCGACAGGGAAGCCATTGCGGATGAAAAGGCGGGCTCCGGGCAGTTCTGCCATTGGGTACATAACATGGGCCCCTGGATATGGCGGCGGCAGCCGAACTTCAGGGCAGCGAGATGAAAAGCGCTTAAGTCGCTGTATCCGACGACCGGGAGGTTTCTGCGGCGCAGAGCCGTCCAATCGAGCTGTTCCAGAATTCTGGCACAGCCGAAGCCACCTCTTGCTGCCAGCAGCAGATCGATGTCCGGGTCTGCCAGCAGTGTTTGCAGATTGCGTACTCTCTGCTCGTCTGTTCCGGCAAAATACCGGCAGGCAGCGGTTTTGCTACAGGTTTCTTTGATCTTGATGCCGCAACATCGTAAATTTTCCAGTGCACTCTGAAATTCGCTTCCCGAGATCGTTTTTGCGGGGGCAAAAACGCCAATTGTACGGATATCATCTGGAAAGGGATTCGAGCTCATTCAGGATTCCTAGGGGAGGAACCGGGAGACATGCGTAGATTATTCTTGTTCCCGGAAATGTTTCAGGTAATTTAGGGCATGTGGCAACGCGATATTGGTTCCAGATTCATTTTCACCATAGCTATGTTCTGCTAGCAGGCGCAAATCATTCAGTACTCGTATGTCGCCGCGGAAGGTGATATTGATGTTAAAGAGAATCGTCAAAGCGCGTTGTTCATGGAGCTTAATGATTACATTTTTAGCTAATTCCCGTAACATCTCATGACTGTTATCGACCATTTGAGCGACCGGCAGTGGATACAAAAGGATATGAATCATATTTTTTTCCGCCAGCTGGCGGATAATATTGAGTACCCCCTCATCCTGACTGATCGAATGATTGCTGATTTTTATTTCTATTGCCTGCAAATTCAGGGTATCGAGCTCATGATAGATATAGCTGCGCTTCTGCTGATCGATCCAGCCGTTAACACGGAATAACTCAAAGGTTTTTTCAGCATCGTATTCACTGTTGTCACAGATCAGGGTGACCTGGCTTCCGTAATGCTGGATAATTGAAGACACCAGTGCCGAGGGACGAGCATGAAAACCAAAAAAAGGCGGGATGGGGACTTCAATCGTCGATATAACAGCATATTTTTTTAACATGTTTTGACAAAGGCTACGAGCCGAATGGAGAAATTCATAACTGTACCGGCATAAATAATGCGTGAATAAATTCAGAAACCAGTCGCCGGACAGCACACATTGACTTCCACAACAGCGCAAGGCATCCGTATTGATTTTGAAATGCCGCTCATAAAAATGCGCAAAAATTGTTGCAACGCGTAAAATATGCAGGACAATACTGATATGACCACGCAATTTCGGCAGATTCGGATCGCACGCTTCGGTTTCGCTGTCACTGACATAAGTGTCATAGGTCGATTGCAGGTTATGAAGTTTTCCTTCAAGAGCCCGGATTGATGCTTCGCCGATCCGGTCAAAATTCAGATTTTTCCATTTTGGTCCCCGGGTTCTAGCGGCGACTTGCAGAAATTTAGCGTCTTCGGTATTGTTGAGGAATTCGGTTGCCAGGCGGATAACCAGTTCCTGTGCGGATTTATCGGCTTTGGTTTTACGGTCGCGCGGCAGTCTTCCGCTAGGCAGGATTTCACTGAAATCCAGGCCCAGATTGTCTTCTGGGGGTGGCCAGCCAAAGGTTCCGGTTTCCTCGAGCAAGCGGTTCAGAGAGCAGAACAAGAAAGCGGCCACGTAATTCAGAGCATCTTCAGTCCCGGCCAGAAACCCTTCCTGTGCAATATCCAAGTGATAACCCAGACTGGTATGCTTCAGGTGCAATAACTCATAACCCGCTGTGCTGAAATTTTTCAGGGCGGCAATCTGAATTCGGAAAACGTACCATTTGGAGTTGTTACGTGCTCCATAGGAGTCCAATAATTCCTCCAATTGAGTGGATTCCGCTTGGATGTTTCCAAGCAGGGGGCGGGTTAACTTCATGTTTTCCGCTCCCTCAGAGACCATTTTTTGGGCTAATGACAAAAGCAGTAAGGTGCGCTCGCGCATTAAATCATCGAATAATTTGTGATCGACTACTTTCATCATCATACCCTGTCAACAATTTCTTATATGCATATATCATATGCGAAGATTCAAAAACTGCAAATGAATAGACCTAAAAGCCAACCATTATACACAAATTGGTTGTGCCATAGGATTATTTTAGTCCGAGCCGGAGCTCTATTTTCCGACTCGTTCGATGGTGGCACTGCCATCCAAAACCGTGACTGCTGATATACGCTTGCGAGCCCGATCCAGGTTACTGCTGGCTATGGTTTTGAAGTTGTTAATCAATTTCGGCTGCAAGGGAGCCGGCAATGGAAGAAAGCCTAATTTGGCACTTTGTACTACCAGGGAAAGATCGTTTGGACTGGAAAATGTCGGGGTTGCGATAACCGTCGTATGCAAATTCAAAAACTTTAATTTGGCACTGAGGATCAACTTGACATTTCCATCTCCCAGAAAAAGTACAGTGACGGATTCCGGGGTTGGGATTCCGGACGTCCCGGCAAAGGTTTTGAAATGATGATTGACCAGCGCGGTGGCTTCTTCATTGCTGAAAGTCAAGCTACGTTTTTTGCCTCTTTTGAGCAGGGTATTGTAATTTTTGGTAACTTCATCACTGGGTTCAACGGATTGGATGCGACCGCTGACCGGAAAGAGTGCCCCAGCTACAACAACAACAATCAATACCGTCAGAACAATCCCAAGGACAATATTGACAATTCGTGTAATCTTCTGAGCCTTGGTTGCTTTGTTATCTTGAAACGATTCCGGTTTCAGGTTTTCCAGTTCCAGTCGTTCTCCACAACCACGACAAAAAATAGCATTGAGCAGATTATCAGTCCCGCATTTTGGGCATTGCAGCATTGAGTGTTTTCCTCTTAAATCAATGGATCAACAAGAAAGGACGGCGTTATTTTAGGATTGAGCAGCTGGGGTTGCGGCTGTTTTGCTTGCGCTTGAAGTCTCCGACGTTTTGCTCGTTTTGCTCGTTTCGACTGGCTTGCTCCGATAATCCGTGCAGTAAAAACCACTGCCTTTGAAGATGATTCCGGCACCAGCGCCAATCAGCCTCTGGACAGATCCATGACATTTCGGGCATTCCGTTAAACGAGCATCGGTCATTTTCTGAAAAACGTCAAAATGGTTACCACAAGCGTTGCATTTGTATTCGTAGGTCGGCATAAAAACGTTATTTTCCATGTCTTAATAGGTGAATAAAAAATGGAGGAGCGTAGGGATCCTCTCCATAAAAACCGCAGCAGCATCTCGCCACCCGATAAAATCTTTTTTTCAACTCAAACTAATACTATAATTTTTCCAAGACAAAAATCAAGACGACTCGAGAAATAGAATGGCTTTTCTGGTGCTGAACAATCCCGATGCTGGCCTGACGACAAGCTCAAAATCCGTTTCGGGCTTGTTTTTTCAGGGGGAGGAGCTACAGTATTACAGTTTACTAAATATTTTAAAGTTTTCTTTGGAGAGATGCCGGAGTGGTCGATCGGGACGGTCTCGAAAACCGTTGTACAAGCAATTGTACCCAGGGTTCGAATCCCTGTCTCTCCGCCAATATAAGCAGGAAAAAGCCCAAAAGGTGCCATTTGGTATCGTTTTTGGCTTTTTTTTTATGGGGGGTATCAACTTGACACCACCAGCAATACATTTAGTATATTAGGATATCGATGCATATCCCAACCATACAAGAGTCTTTTGAAAATGAACTGGGTGAAAACTCTGAACTCTGAACTCTGAACTCTGAAATTATAAATAACAGAGATAAAAGTTTTAAAAATCCGGGTCATCTGCGTCATCTGCGGATGAATAGTCTTGCTTGTGAACGGAAGTCCAACCCCATGTGCGTTTGTGGTTAAGGTGCCACTTGCAAGGGGAGGGGATAGTCCACTCCAAAGTTTATACAGCGAATGTTTTATTCAGAGAAATTGCTGTTTCAGTTGTTGATAATTGATCAAAGCTTTGTCATAGATGGACGACTGTTCGGCAGAAGGTTGAATGACCGTTTGGATTTTACAAAACTGCTCTGTCAAAACTCCGAAGGGTATTTTTTCGACGGAATTTGCGGCGCGAAGCGCTGCGCCCAGGGCAGCGGATTCGGAAGATTCGCCCAGATATACCGGAGCCTGAAAAACATCCGCAAGGATTTGTTGAAGCAGAATGTTGGCGGATGCTCCGCCGGTCAGACGGATCGATGATACCGGGTGTTTCAGCTCTGCATGTAATTTCATGGTCAGGGCTTGGGATTCCAGCAATGCCCGGATCCATTGACCCGGCGTGGCATTTTCAAGATTAAAATTCGCATGGATTCCCGGAATCGGTACAACGGGTGTCGATTCCGGCGCAAAATAGGGAAGCAGGAGGCATTTTCCCGGTTTGACCGTTTCCGCCGCGCGGTTGAATTCTTCCCAGGAAAATTTGCATTGCTTTCGGATCTGTTCACGCGCCAGCGACCCATTCGCAAAACAGATTAGCGACATGAAGCCGCCTGCCGGATTTCCGAAGACATGGCCGTAATTCTCTGGCGCTTGCGAAAGTGCAGAAAGGCTTCCGAAAAAGGTATCGCTGGTTCCGAGGCTGATCACCGCGCTGCCTTCCGCTGCGCCGCCGCATCCGATCAAACTGTTTGGATTATCTCCGGACCAGACCGTTATGGGAATTTTTGAAGTCAAACCGTATTTTGCGAAATATGTTGACAATTTACCGGGCAAAGAGTTTGAAGGAACGCAGCGCGGAAGCTTTTTCAGAAGCTCCGGGGCCGTAAATTCCGCGATTCCCGAATCCCAGTTCATCGTATGCAGGTTCAGAAGATTCATTCCTGCTCCATCGCCGTAATCCAAGGGCATATTCTCTCCGGCAAGCACGGACGCCAGAAACGAGCTGATCAGATGGACTTGATCTGTTTTCGCCCAAGAGGACGGATTTTCCCTGGCGAATTTCATGATCTGTGGGCCGCTGAACCGTTCGGCCGCATTGCTCCCGGTATCTTTTCGCAGGCGTGCGCCGAACTTTTCCCGAAGTAATTCACATTCACGTCCGCTGGAGATGTCCATCCAGATCGGGGAACTCTTTCGGGCAAGTCCCGGCCTGAGCTGTTCAGCAAGAGAGACCTCGGGGTTCAAATCTTTAAGGAGTTCGCCGAACTGTTTGTTGACATAGACGGTTCCATGCTGCTGGGCGGATCCGGAAATTCCCTGAATCTCTGACATCGGCCAGCGTGCTTCGGACATTTTCCGGAACAGCAAATCCAATGCATCGAGCCACATCAGCGGATTTGCATGACGAATTTTCGGGTCTTCGTCCGGCAGAAATCCGTTTGGGGATCGATACTCCGGGAGTTCGTTGCCGAAAGAGACTGAAATCACTGCGGAAATCATCCCGTTACTGGTGTTGATGAGCAGCCCTTTTAAGCTTTGCGTACTGGAATCGAGTCCGAGAAAATACCCCATTTTTTAACTCCTGATCAATTGTTTTTTCTGATCTTCCACAAGCACCGTCACGTGTCCTGGCAGAGCATGAAACACCCCGTATTCATCCACGATTTCAAAGAATTCCGCTGGGATGTCAAGCGTAACTTTTTGGCTTTCTCCAGGCGCAAGCGCAATACGAAGTGAACGAACAAACTGCTTTTGCGGTGTTCGGAACGGCGCATCCTCATGTCGGATGAAAAAAAGCAGAACGGTTTCCCCGAAAACGGGGCCTTCGTTTTCAACCGTGACTTCGCAGGAAACGTCGTCGGCGATTCCGCAGCGTTCCGGTAGGTTCAGGCCGGAACAGCGGAATTTTGTATAACTGAGTCCGTATCCGAACGGGTACAGAATGTCTCCGCGGAAAAAGCGGTACGTCCGGTTTGCCATGGAATAATCTTCAAAATCGGGCAGATCGGAAGTGGAACGGTAGAAGGTGACCGGCAGCCTTCCAGAGGGATTGACCCGTCCGAACAAAAGGTCGGCTGCGACGCGCCCGCCCTCCGGACCGGGGTAGAAAATCTGGATTGCGGCGTCGATTTTGTCTTCCGGAACCACCAGTGCGCTTCCGGAAGTGAGCAGAAGAACAACCGCTTTTCCTGTGGCGCGGATCACGTCTAGCAAACGGAGTTGGACTTCTGGAAGTTCCATCGTCATTTTGTCTCCGGCGGCATCGGCGTTCGACGCATCTCCGGCTTCGCCCTCGAAATCGGGGGTCAGTCCGAGACACAATACGACGAGATCGCTGTGTTCGACCGCAGTTTTCGCTTCCGCCAGACGATCATTGTCTTCCGAACAAATTTCGGTTTTTGAGTTCCTGATTTCGCAGCCGCGGGCATAGATCACCCGATCCTCTCCGACAGCTTCCAGCAGACCATCGAGCAACGTCACATATTTTGTCGCGGTTCCTGCATAGTTTCCGCGAAGCACATTGACATCGGTCGCTGTCGGACCGATGACGGCGATTTTCCGTATTCCATTCGGATCCAGCGGAAGGAGTCCGTTATTTTTCAGCAGAACCATACTCCGTTCAGCAATTTTCCGTGAGACGGCACGGAATTCGGCGCATTCCAACCGGTTGTAATCGGGGAGTTTTTCCGGCGGATTGATAAGTCCGAGCCGGAATTTGAGTACAAGCTGACGGCGTACCGCCCGGTCAATGTCGGATTCCTTCAGGAGCCCCTGTTTCCAGGCGTCCTGAATGCCCTCCCTTATTTCGCAACAGACGTCTACTCCATTGGCGATTTCTCGTGCAAAGGCTTCCGGCATATTGGAACACGTTTTATGGGCATAAACCAGATTTTCTGCAGTTCCAACGTCCGTTACGACGACTCCGTCAAACTTCCATTCTTCGCGCAGAAGCTTTTTCAGCATAGCGGAGTTTTCCGACATTGGCGTCCCATTCAGCGCATTGTAAGCCGTCATGACGGAGGCTACTTTTGATTTTTCGACGCAGTGGCGGAAAGCATACAAATAGGTTTCCGCGAGATCTTGCGATGAAACGCGGGAAGCAAATCCAGCACGGGTTCGTTCCGGTCCAGAATGCGCCGCAAAATGCTTGATGGTGGCTCCGCAGGCCATGTGTTCCGGATCGTCTCCCTGAACACCTCGGATGTATGCATCGCCCAGCAGAAAGGTCAGAACCGGACATTCCCCAAAGGTTTCATGTCCGCGTCCCCAGCGTGGATCGCGGAAGATATTGATATTGGGAGAAAACATGGTCAGTCCGGAATAGGTTCCATTCCAGCATTGAGCTGCATAATGGGAATGCTTGATTCGAGCTTCTTCGGCGATGATCCGTCCCATTTCAAAAACGAATTCTGGGGTAAATGTCGCGGCCAGCGCGATTGCTTGGGGAAACATCGTCGCTTTACCGTTTCGTGCAACGCCGTGAAGGGCTTCATTCCACCAGTGATATTCGGGAATGCCGAGCCGCGGCACGGCGTTGTTCGACATGGAGAGCATTCCGAGCTTTTCCTCAGCAGTCAGTTCTGCAAGCAGAAGTTCCGCCCGAACCTTCGCGGATAGCGTTCGATCCTGAAACCGAAGCATGTCAAATTCTTTCCGTTCGTTGGATCGCGACCTCTCCCAATGCGCACATTTTGCGTGTGGCGATCAGATCGGCTTCCGTCTGCGAGTATTGGAGCGGCGAAAGATCCGGGATGCG